>JAZNWH010000053.1:0-29788 GCA_045593265.1 Clostridia bacterium
CGATGATGATGTTCATCATAACGGTTGGTTTGCAGATTATATGGTTGTACGTGGCGGTTCTTCCGTGTTTAACGTAAGCGACCTTGATCTTGATTCAAGAATTCTCATCGAACCTTGTGCTGTGCTTATACACGCAGTTGAGCGCGCAAAGACAACAGGAATTCTTCGTTTCAACAGCAGAGTTGCCGTACAGGGATGCGGACCTATCGGTCTCATCTGTATTGCAATTCTCAGAACGATGGGTATTGAAAACATTGTTGCTATCGACGGTAACGTAAAGCGTATTGATTTTGCAAAGAGAATGGGTGCAGACCACACTGTTAACTTTACAGAGCACAAAGGAATTGAAGCCCTCACAGAAGCTGTAAAAGATGCTTTTGGCGGCTACTATGCAGATTTTGCGTTCCAGTGCACAGGAAGCCCTGTTGCTCACGCAAACATCTACAAATTCATCCGCAATGACGGCGGTCTTTGTGAACTTGGTTTCTTTATCAATGGCGGTGACGCAACAATCAACCCGCACTTTGACATTTGTTCAAAGGAAATCACAACTGTAGGTTCATGGGTATATACTCTCAGAGACTATGTTACCACATTTGATTTTCTTAAGAGAGCAAATGCAATCGGTTTGCCGATGAAGGATCTTATCACTCATAAGTATCCTCTTGAGCAGATCAACGAGGCTTTCATCACAAATGTAAAGATGGAAGGTCTTAAGATTGCTGTCGTAAACAAATAACCAAGTGATTTAATAAAAATCGAAAGGATATATAACGATGGCACAGGCAGTCGGAATTATCGAAGTATACGGTGTTGTAGCCGCTTTTGCAGCTCTTGATGCAGGATGCAAAGCAGGAAACGTTACAGCCGAAACCTTTGATAGAAACAAACCAAAGAATCCCGACGGACTCAAGGTTCCGGTTATCGTTGCAGTAAAATTCAGAGGTAGTGTCGATTCGGTCAATGCCGCAGTTGATGCCGCTGAGATTGCTGCAAATCAAGTATCGGGAGTTATTACAAAACACATAATTGCCAGCCCCGAAGATAGCACAGAAAAGATGCTTTCCATATCGGGATTTGACAAAAAATAATTAATTTTTGGAGGAAAACATAATGGCACAGGAAGCATTGGGCATGATCGAAGCAAGAGGTCTTACAGCTGCTATTGAAGCTGCTGATGCTATGGTTAAAGCAGCAGAAGTTGTTTTAATCGGCACCGAAAAAATCGGTTCAGGTCTTGTAAGTGTTATGGTTAGAGGTGATGTTGGCGCAGTTAAAGCAGCAGCTGAAGTTGGCGCAGACAGAGCATCAAAACTTGGTGAATTGGTTGCAGTTCATGTAATTCCAAGACCTCACAGCGATATTGAAAAAATATTGCCAAAATTCTAAGAGGGGTGAATTAAATGGCAGCACCTAAGAAAACAACAACAGCTAAGCCAAAAACGGCTAAAGCAAAAGAAACGGTTAAAACTGAACCAGTGGTTCAGGAAACAATAAAAGAAACAAAAATTGTAAAAGAATTTAAGGAGGAAATAAAAATGGCACAGGAAGCATTAGGTATGGTAGAAACAAGAGGTTTGGTAGCAGCTATTGAAGCAGCAGATTCAATGCTCAAAGCAGCAAACGTAGTATTAGTAGGAACTGAAAAAATCGGTTCTGGCCTCGTAAGCGTTATGGTTAGAGGTGATGTAGGAGCAGTTAAAGCTGCAGTTGAAGCAGGTGCTGCAAATGCATCAAGCCTTGGTGAATTAGTTGCAACACACGTAATCCCAAGACCACACAATGACGTTGAAAAGATTCTCCCTATCTTAAAGTAATTGCAAAATAAATTATCTGAGCCGCGACGGGGGGTCCCCGTTGCGGCAGATGATGGTTTTGCCTTATTAATAATGAAAGGGAATTATCACACTATGATTATAGGAAAAGTAGTAGGAAATGTGTTTTCTACAAGAAAAAACGAAAAACTGGTTGGTAGTAAATTTCTTATTATTTCTCCAATCAGCGATATGTCAAATACCGGCGACCGTTTTGTTGCAGTAGATAATGTAGGTGCAGGTATTGGTGAAACGGTACTTGTTGCCTTTGGTAGTGCAGCAAGAATTGGTTGTGATATGGATAATGCCCCTGTTGATGCAGCAGTTGTAGGTATCATAGATGAGGGCAGTGAATTTTAAAGACGGCTTTTAAAAATACAGAAAGGAATATGCGGAAAATGACTTTACAGAACCTTGCAACAATTATGAGGGAAAATGGCGTTTGCGGCGCAGGTGGTGCAGGCTTTCCTTCTTATGCAAAATTAAATGACAAGGCAGACACGATTATATTGAACTGTGCAGAGTGTGAACCGCTTTTGCGTTTACATCGTCAGATGCTTGAAAAATATGCTTTTGAAATTTTGACAGCACTTGATACAGTTGCACAGGCAGTAGGTGCTGACAATATAATAATTGCAGTTAAAAGATCTTATAAAGATGCAATAGCTGCAGTAGAGTCAAATCTGGCATCCTTTAAAAAAGCAAGAATAGGATATCTTCCCGAAGCATATCCTTCAGGAGACGAAGTTGTTACTATTTATGAAACAACAGGTCGTGTTATAAAACCGGGTAAATTACCCATCACCGAGGGTGTTATAGTTTACAATGTTGAAACGATGTTTAATACATATAACGCATTAAACAATATTCCTGTTACCGAAAAATATGTAACAGTTACCGGTGCAGTTAAAAATCCTGTTACGGTAAAGGTTCCGTTGGGAACAGATTTCAAAACATTGATAGACCTTGCCGGCGGTGCAACAATCGAAGATTATGAAATTATAAACGGTGGTCCTATGACCGGTGGACTAGCAGGAAAGTTTGAACTTGTTACCAAGACTTCAAATGCAGTAATAGTTCTGCCTAAAGACCACTATATAGTAGAAAAACGTAAAACGCGTGATTCTATCAGTCTTAAAAGAGCCATGGCATCGTGTTGTCAGTGCAGAACATGTACAGACCTTTGTCCAAGAAATCTTTTAGGACACCCTATTGATCCGGCGAACTTTATGAAAAGTGCGTCATCGGGCAATGCAAAGGATATAAAAACATTTTTGGATACATTTTCGTGTTGTTCCTGTGGTGTATGTGAATTATATGCGTGCCGTCAGGAACTCAGCCCGAGAAGCTTAATTGCTGCTTACAAAGCAGGACTTCGTACAAACGGAGTTACTATGCCTCAGGATATGGAATATGAAAGTGTATCGACAGAGAGACCTTACAGAATAGTTCCTATGGGAAGACTCATTTCAAGAATAGGTCTTAAACCTTACAATAAGCCGGCACCTCTTGATGAAAGAGCTGTTATGCCGGATGTACTTAAGATAAAGCTTTCGCAGCATATAGGTGCACCTGCAAAGCCGGTAGTTAAAAAAGGCGATAAAGTAACAAAGGGACAGATTTTAGCTGCAAGTGATGCAGATAAATTAGGAGTTAATATTCATTGTCCTATGGATGGAACAGTAAGAGATATCAATGATACATTTATTACAGTAATCAGGGGGTAAAGTAAATGAGTAAGGCAATTGGAATGGTTGAATATAATACCGTATCAACAGGTGTAGCAGCAGCGGACCTTCTTGTTAAGACCTCTGATGTTGAAATTGTTGAGGCTCAGACGGTTTGTCCGGGCAAATATATTGTTATTATAACAGGCGAACTTAGTGCGGTACGAGCATCTGTTGATGCATCAAAAGCACAGTTTGGAACAAAATTAATTGATAGCTTTGTGCTTGGTAATCCTGCAGAAGATATTTTTCCTGCAATTTATGGTACAACGGTAATTGATAACCCAAGTGCACTTGGTGTTCTTGAAACTTTTAATGCAGCCGCTATCATAGTTGCAGCTGATGCAGCAGCAAAGACTGCAGATGTTAAGCTTATAGAACTCCGTATTGCAAAAGGCATGTGCGGTAAGTCATATATGATGTTGACAGGTGAGGTTGCAGCAGTATCAGCAGCTATCGAAAAAGCAAAGAAGACATCAGGAGACGGAGGAATGTTCCTCGACAGCACAGTTATTGCAAATCCTGACAGTAAACTTTGGAGCACAATTCTTTAATATGAAAAAAAGCCGAACTCGGAAGAATTCGGCATAAGTAATAGATTAAAGGAGGAAAACGTCTAATTCCTGCTTTCTTTCGGAAGAACGCAGAATATGACTGTCAAAATCCTTCTTTACCAGAGCATTTAAATATCCGTTAACACTCATACCAAGCTCTTCGGAACGATTGGAAATTTGTTCCTTAAGACCTTTGGGAACGGTTAAGTTAATGCGGTCATACTTCTGTGCAATAAATTTGTTTTTATACTCAGTTGATTTTGACATAATATCATCACCTTTCAAGTTTTATGAGGTAAGTATAACATACAAATTCATCTTGCGCAATACTATATTTGAAATTTCTTTAAATTTTAGCCCGTTGAGGGCGGAAAGGCATGATGGAAAATGGAGATTAATGAAAAGTACATCAGAGAAATAGTTGAAAAAGTTGTAGGCGATGTAACAGTTAGTGGAGCTCTTAATCCTGCTGGCAAGCAAAAAGGTGTTTTTGACACAATGAGCGAAGCATTGGAAGCTGTTAAAAAGGCTTACAAGGAATTCAGAAGTTATACAGTAGCACAGAGAGAAGAAATGATTTCTATAATCAGAAAGCTTACTCTCCAGGAAGCTGAAAATATGGCTGTTTTAGGTGTTAAAGAAACAGGTATGGGTAATGTTGCCGATAAAATCATCAAGCATCAGCTTGTTGCAAAAAAGACACCAGGAACAGAAGATTTAGAACCAAGAGTAAAAACGGGAGATGACGGACTTACATTAATAGAAATGGCACCTTTTGGTGTTATTGGCAGTATCACTCCTTCAACTAATCCTTCCGAAACAGTTATTTGTAATACAATCGGAATGATTGCAGGTGGTAATGCAGTTGTATTTAATCCTCATCCAAATGCTAAAGAAACTGCAAATTATGCAGTTGACCTGGTTAACAGAGCAATTCAGGAAGCAGGTGGACCTGAGAATTTAGTAGTTACAGTTAAGAATCCTACTAAGCAGAGCTCCGATGAAATGATGGCTTGTCCTGATGTAAAAATGCTTGTTGCTACAGGTGGTCCAGGTGTTGTTAAGGCACTTCTTTCTTCAGGTAAGAAAGCAATTGGTGCAGGTGCAGGTAATCCTCCTGTAATTGTTGATGAAACAGCAGATATTAAAAAAGCAGCTAAAGATATAGTAAATGGTGCAAGTTTTGATAATAACTTACCATGTATTGCTGAAAAAGAATGCTTTGCTATTAAAAGTATTGCAGATGAACTTATTTACAATATGACTCAGAGTGGTGCTTATCTTATCAAAGGCGAACAGATTGAACAGCTTATGAAGGTTTGTCTTGTTCAGAAAAACGGTAAGTGGGATATAAATAAGGATTGGGTAGGCAGAGATGCCAAGAAGTTCTTAAAGGCTATCGGTATAGATGCAGATGCTAAACTTGTAATCTGCGAAACTCAGTTCAGCCACCCATTCGTTCAGGTTGAAATGATGATGCCTGTTCTTCCGATTGTTCGTGTAAATGACATTGATGAAGCAATTGACCTTGCTTGTCAGGCTGAACATGGTAACAGACATTCAGCACATATTCATTCAAAGAACGTAGACCATCTTACAGCATTTGCAAGAGCAGTTGAAACAACAATATTTGTTAAGAATGCTCCGTCATATGCAGGTATAGGTGCAGGTGGTGAAGGTCATACAACCTTTACTATTGCAGGCCCTACAGGAGAAGGACTTACTTCTGCACGCTCATTTACAAGACAGAGAAGATGTGTAATGGCTGACGGTCTCCATATTGTGTGATTAACAATGCAACTTATGAAAGGTGAAAACAGATGAAAGCATTAGGAATGATTGAGGTTTACAGTTTCACAACTGCAGTTTGTGTTGCCGATTTAGCAGCAAAAACTGCTGACGTATCTGTTGTTGCAATGGATAGAAACAGACCGAAAAGTGCAACTGCTCCTGCTCCTTTGGTTATGATTGTAAAAATCGAAGGTGAAGTTGCTGCAGTAAGATCTGCAGTAGAAGCAGGCGTTGAATATGCAAAAAATGAAGGAAAATACATAATTTCCCATGTAATCGCAAATCCTGGCGATATGGTTGAGTTGATGGCATATAAGATTGATATCAACAAGGATAAATATAACAAAAAGCTACCAAAGAGCTTTCTTGGAATTGAAGCACCTCAGCAGAAATATGAAGCTATCGGTCTTCTTGAAATACAGGGTCTTGTAGCTGCAATTGCAGGTCTTGATGATATGTTAAAGGCTGCTGATGTTAAGGTTATTCATACAGAAAAAAGACTCGGTGGAAGATTAGTTACTTTTGTTATTATGGGTCATGTTTCAGCTGTAAAGGCTGCAATAGATGCAGGTATTAAATCTGCAACTGCATTGGGAGAAAAATTTGGTGATGCAGTTATTGCGAACCCACATTCGGAAGTTATGAAATTCTTTGATACAGAAAGTTAAGAGAGGCTGATTTATTATGTTCGACGATAATATAATCCGCGAAGCTGTAAGAAAAGCAATTTCTTCAGTTCAGGAAAAAATAGATAATAAAGATAAGGTAGTTGTAGGTGTATCTCAGCGTCATATACATCTTTCACGTGAGCATTTGGATATTCTTTTTGGCAAAGGATACGAACTTACAATAAAGAAGTATCTTATGGGAAGAGAGTATGCATCAGAAGAATGTGTTACATTAGTTGGTCCGTCTCTTAAATCTATTGAGAAAGTAAGAGTTTTAGGCCCTGTGAGAGCTAATACTCAGGTTGAAATTTCCAAAACAGATACATTCATTCTAAAAGTAAGCCCACCTGTTCGCCCTTCAGGAAAAATTGAAGGCTCTGAAAAGATGGTTATTGTAGGACCTAAGGGTGTTGTATATCTTAACGAGGGTGTTATTATTGCAAACCGTCATATACATCTTGAACCTAAATTTGCAGAAGAAAATGGTATTAAGGATAACGACTATGTTGACGTTTTAGTTGATTCTGTAAAGCCTACAAAGTTTTATGATGTTCAGGTAAGAGTAAGAGACGATTTCAGAAATGAAATGCATATAGATACCGACGATGCTAATTCAGCAGGAATAAAGAATGGTACAATGGTTACCATTATTAAAAAATAAACAGGAGTGTAAGTATGTTTGCACTTGAAAGACAAAAGAGAATTTTAGAGCTTTTGGACAGAGACGGAGCAGTTTGGGTAAGTAAGCTGAGCACAGAGTTTTCTGTGGCTGAAGAAACTGTAAGACGTGATCTGGAAAAGCTTGAAAAACAGGAAGTGCTTGTAAGAACTCATGGTGGTGCAGTTCCTATTGACGAAAATAATGTGGAGCTTTCTCTTGAGAAAAGAAAGCATACTAATTCCGAGTCAAAGGAAAAGATCGCAAAAGCAGCACTGGAACATATTATGCCCGGTGATACTATATTCTTAGATGCTTCAACAACTACATTTTATATTGCAAAGATGTTGAAGAAAATGAGCAATATTACTGTTATAACCAATTCAATAAGAGTTGTTAATGAACTTTCAGGAAGCGAAGGAATAAAGCTTATTGCAATAGGTGGAAAGGTAAGCGATAACCAGTCATTTATAGGTTCTGTTGCAGAAGATACTATTGAAAAGTGCTATTTTGCCAATAAAGTATTCTTCAGCAGCAAAGGCATTTCAGAAGATAAGGGTGTTCTTGAAAGCAACGAGCTTGAATGTGGAATAAAACAAAAGATGATTGTTAATTCCCGTGAAAAGATTTATCTTTGTGATAAAAGCAAAATAGGAAGAGTGGGTTTTGCTAAGCTTGCACCACTCGAAGCAATCAGTTGTTTTATAACAGATGCACCTGATATTCCTTCAGGGCTGAAAAAAGCATTTAAAGAGAATAAAACCAAGTACGAAATTATAAAGTAAAATGAATACGGTTGTAAAAGCAACCGTATTCATTTTTACATTTTAAAAAGTTTTAATTTTAAAAAGTTAAAAATAAGTAAGATATTGACATAAAAACAATAAAGTTGTATACTATAAAGGATAAGTATTGTAAGCACAGGAGGAAATTTTATGTTAGTTTCAGCAGCAGAAATGCTCAAAAAAGCAAAAGAGGGTAAATATGCAGTAGGTCAGTTCAATATTAACAATCTTGAATGGGCAAAGGCTATTTTATTGACTGCACAGGAATGTAATTCTCCCGTTATTTTAGGTGTATCTGAGGGAGCAGGAAAATATATGTGCGGCTATACAACTGTTGTTGGTATGGTAAAAGGTATGATTCAGGAATTGGGCATTACAGTTCCTGTTGCAATTCATCTTGATCACGGTAGCTATGAACACGCTTTAAAAGTTATTGAAGCAGGTTTTTCTTCAGTAATGTTTGATGGTTCACATTATCCGATTGATGAAAATATTGAAAAAACAAAGGAAATCGTAAGTATCGCTCATTCAAAGGGCATTTCTGTTGAAGCAGAAGTTGGTTCTATTGGTGGTGAAGAAGACGGTGTTGTAGGTGGCGGCGAAGTAGCTGACCCTGCAGAATGTAAAATGATTGCTGACCTTGGTGTAGACTTTTTGGCAGCAGGTATAGGTAATATCCACGGAAAATATCCTGAAAACTGGGCAGGACTTCGTTTCGATGTTCTTGAAGAAATCGAAAAAGCAACAGCTCCTATGCCTCTTGTTCTTCATGGTGGCACAGGCATCCCTGCAGATATGATTGAGAAAGCAATTTCATTAGGCGTTGCTAAAATCAATGTAAATACAGAATGTCAGCTTGCATTCAGTGCTGCTACAAGAAAGTATATCGAAGCAGGAAAAGACCTTGAGGGTAAAGGCTTTGACCCAAGAAAGTTATTAGCTCCAGGCTTTGAAGCAATCAAAGAAACTGTTAAAGAAAAAATGGAACTTTTCGGTTCAGTAAATAAAGCTTAAGATATAAGAAAGAAGTGTAAAAATCTTTGATTTTTACACTTCTTTTTGCTTCATTATTTATGATTCTTTCTGTAATTAAGAGGAGATATTCCTTCCTTTTTCTTAAATATGCGGGAGAAGTACAGGGAATCAACATACCCTACAGAATTGGAAATTTCCATAATATTAGAATTTGATTCCCGTAAAAGTTTTTTCGCTAAAGTCATTCTTTTTTCTATTAGATATTCTTTAGGGGAAATTCTGTATCTTTCCGTAAATAATCTCGTAAGGTAAGCGGGATTAGTATATAATGTTGCTGCAATTTGAGCAATGGTAATATCCTTATCAAAATTATAGTCCATAATTTTTTTAGCACTGTCAACTATGTCGGTGCTTGTTTTTTTATTGGTACTTTGTGATAAAAGAGAAAAGAATCTATAAATAAGACTGATTTGATAATATCTTGTGTGTTCAAAACGCTCTTTACTTATGTTGTACAACTCGTCGAGAAGTATTTTCAATTCTCTGTATTGTTCGATATGAATAATGGGATTATCTCCGTTTACGGAAAGCACTTTCATATAATTATCAACAGCTTGTCCATACAGGCCTATCCACTGATTACTCCATAATGTATTTGCAACATAGTGGATTTTTTCACTAGGACACATAACAAGCATATCGTGTGCTTTAAGTTTAATAATTCCGCTTTTGTGAAAAAATGATGCTTCACCTTCATTTACAAGCATAAATAAATAATAGTTCCTGATTTCCGGACCATAAGTATGATTTGGTGTTTGTATCCTTTTTCCGCAATAGTACATACCGATGTCCGAATTTTCATATAAATCGCTGCTTGCCTGAAATAAAGTACTGTTTTTCATATTTACCTCCTTATGGGGCATGTTGCAAAAAGCATATCATATATTTTGTAAAAAGTCAAGAAAGTCCATATTTGTGTATTAAAAAACTATATACCGGATATTTGTGTCGTGATATAATTTTTATAATGAAAATTATTAACAAAGGAGAATTTGTATATGGATAAACTTACTGCACAAATGGTCAAAGATTATGCAAAAAGTATCGGTGCCGATCTTTGCGGTATTGCATCAATGGATCGTTTTGAAGGTGCACCTAAACAGCAGGACCCTCGTTATATTATGCCACGCGCAAAGTCATGTATTGTTATGGCATTTCGTATTCCAAGAGGATATTTTCGTGGTATTGAAGAGGGAACATTCTTTGGTGCATATAATGGTTTAGGGTATGGTAACATTAATCAGGTAGTATCACCATTGGCTCTTCGTGAACTTTGTTGCTACATCGAAGACTTTGGCTATGAAGCAGCACCTTGCCCGAATATTTTTCTTGGCAGCAGTGTGCGTTTTGATACTCAAAAGCACGATCAAAATCTTTCTATATCAGTAAGAGAAGGTTTGCCTAATCCTGATGTTCTGGTAGATTATCGTGTGGCTGCTTATGCTGCAGGACTTGGTGAATTTGGTTATTCCAAGGTTTTCTTAACACCTGAATTCGGTCCTTTCCAGCGATTTGTTCTTCTTTTAACAGATGCACCTCTTGAGGCAGATCCTATTTATGAAGGGAAATTGTGCGATCGTTGTATGCGTTGCGCCCGTGCTTGTTCAGGTAATGCTATTTCTATGACAGAAACAGAAACTATTACTATTGCAGGCCATAAGGTTGAATTTGGAAAACTTGATGTTCAGAAATGTTCAGTTGCTTATATGGGTGGAAATGTGGAATATAATCCATTCCTGAAAAAAGATGCGGACCTTTCTGCTGTTCCTGAAACTTATCATGGAACACCTGTTCTTTCAAAGATGGTGGGACTTCCGGGTGCTTATGGACATAATCCACCAATTGAGGGTGCACGAGGATGTATGAGAGAGTGTTATGCACATCTTGAAGAAAGAGGTGTTTTAACACGCAGCTTTGTTAGTCCTTTCCGTGAAAAAGGTACTAAACCATGGAAAATCACACCTGAGATGCGTCGTGCTTTTGTAGAAAGCGACGGCATATCCGACAGCAATGATGAATAAGCTTATGAAATATATAGTTGGATATCAGCTCCCCAAGGAGGAAGGAACTTCATTTTTTCAAGTCGTTGAACCATATTTTCCCCATATAGGCGAGGTGTTTTTTTCCTGGGTGGATACACCATCGGGCCGTAGTGCTGTAGGAAATGCAGATGGGTATGTTGATTGGGGTGCACAAGAATGTATGTTGGAAGAGCTTTCAGCAATTCGAAAGCGTGGCATACGCCTTGATTTACTTTTGAATGCAAATTGTTACGGCGGTGAAGCTCTTTCCGAGCGTCTTTCCAATCGGATTTTGTCTATAATTGATTATATAAATAGCCGTGCAGGGGGAGTAGATGTTGTAACAACAGCATCACCATTTATCGCAGATTGTGTTAAAAGATATTTTCCTGAAATACATATACGAGCTTCGGTTAATATGAGTATTGGTACAGTAAAGGCAATAGATTATCTTGCTGAACTTTTTGATTCTTTTTACTTGCAAAGAGAATATAATCGTGACCTTTCACGGGTGCGTATGCTGAGTAATGCGTGTAAAGAGCGTGGTAAAGAGCTTTTTATGCTTGCCAACAGCGGTTGCCTGAATTTTTGTACCGGACATATTTTTCATGATAACCTTGTTGCTCACGAAAAAGATATTCTGTCTATGCGTAATGTTAAGGATTTCGAGCCGCTTACTTGCATCAGACATTTAAGTAAGCCTGAGAACAGACATGCATTTTTGCAAGGAAGCTGGATAAGACCTGAGGATATTCATCATTATGAGGGGCTTGTTTCCGGAGTAAAGCTGGCAACACGAATGCATGACAGACCTGCTCTTGTTATTTCTGCTTATGCCAGAGAAAAATTTTTCGGCAATCTGCTGGATTTATGTGAACCGGGATATGGTTCTGTTTTTAGTCCTTATGTGATTGATAACACCCGCATGCCTAAAGATTTCTTTGAAAGGGTTACACAGTGTGATAAAAGGTGTCATAACTGCGATTATTGTCGACGAGCTTTAGAAGATGCTCTTGTTAAGATGCAATAGTTCTTTATTTTAATTTAATAAGTGATGAAAAACCATATTTTAGACAAAGTATGGTTTTTTATTTTTATTTGAAATTGGTATAATTTTAAGCATTTACATATTGATGTATTTATGCTAAAATTAAAGGACACAGAAAGGAATGATTTTTATGGCAGTTATAAGAATGACCAAAAGCTCGGTAAGTTTAGGTAAAAGAACTCATATAAATATTTTTGTTCCTGATCAGCTTAAGGAAGGAACAAAAACACTTTATCTTCTTCACGGACTTTCAGATAATAATGACGATTGGTTTAATAATACTCAGCTTGTGCGTGCAGTTGCAAATCGAAATTTAGTTGTAGTTTGTCCTGATGGTGGGAAAAGCTTTTATTCAAATATGAAAAGCAATTATAATTATTTTGACTATATAGCAAAGGAGCTTCCTGAATACATAGAAAAACTTCTTCCTGTTACAGGTAAAGATGAGGACAGATATATTGCCGGTCTTTCTATGGGTGGTTACGGTGCCTTTAAATTTGCACTGTCATTTCCTGAAAGATACGCAGGAGCAGCGTCTTTTTCAGGTGTTATGGACGTAATATCCAGAATGGAAAACGGCACTTTTGATTATTCAGGAATTAAGGATGAAGAAATAGGTCCCAAGGGAGATTTGTTTGCTCTTGCAAAGATGGCAGAAAAATCTGTTAAAAAACCAAAGCTTTATCAGTGGTGCGGAACAAGCGATTTTTTATATGAGGATAATAAAAAATTCCGTGATTTTATAAAGGATATGGATTTCGATTATACATATAAAGAAAGCGAGGGCGACCATAACTGGGAATGCTGGAATGAACAGATAAAATTTGTTCTTGACTTTTTCTCTTTATAATTTTCTTGAAATTTACACATATTTGTGGTAAACTACAAATAAAACTAAAGACAGGAGAAATAATATGAAAAAAATCACTTTAATTTTACTTGCTTTATGCATGGTATTCTCATCTTTTGGAGTTTTTGCTTCAGAGTGGGATAACATTTATGTTAACATTAATGAGGTTAATATAACAGTTGATGGCGTATACGTTTACGCAAGAAATTTTGTTCATGAGGGAACAACCTATCTTTCTCTTCGTGATATGGGAACAGTTCTCGGATATGAAGTAGGCTGGGATGGTGAAACAAGCACAGCAAGTCTTACATCAGGTGCTGTAAATGAATATAATTTCACACCGGGAGAAAAAAGCACAGAAACAATACCTGTTCTTGTAAATGATGTTAATGTAGTTGTTGATGGAAACGCAGTTGATGCAAGAAATTTCCTTTACAACGATACAACCTATCTTGCACTTCGTGATATCGGAAATGCAACAGGCTTTGATGTATATTGGGATGAACCATCATTTACAGCAGTTTTGACATCATCGGGAAAAGACAGAGTTATTCCATCTGAACAAGCTAAAATTGATGTAGATGATTTGCGTGCCACAGTTAATGGTATAGAAATTCCTCACATTTTTCTTGTAATGTCTGCAAGTGAAATTCCTGCATCATATACAGAAGAACAGGTTTATGAATATCTTAATTCAACAGCACTTGGCTATTCTTATTATGTTGATGAAGCTAAAAGATTGGATATTGCAATCTCAGCAGAAGAAAAACAGCTTATTGACAGTCAGTATGATGCACTTATGCAGAATCAGGGTGGCGAAGAAAAATTTGGTGCTGAACTTGAAAAAATAGGCTATACAACACAGCAATATGAAAAAGAAGTAAAAGAATACTGGGAAGCTGAACTTGTTTCTCAGAAGGTAAAAGATTACCTTATGGAAACAGAAGCAGGCTTTAAGGAATTAAAGAACATAGCAAAACCCGGTTACGAAGAAGAACTTGAATATCTGAAAAGACCTACTGTTATTGCAAAGCACATTTTAATTCCTTTTGATAACGATGGGGATGTGAATGCTGAAAAAGCAAAGGCCGAAGCGATTTTAAAGTTACTTCAGAACGGTGAAGAATTTGACACATTGCTTTCACAGAACAACAATGACCCCGGACAGACCTCAAACGGATATGAAGTTTATGTTGGCAGTGGATTTGTAGAAGAATTCGAAGAAGCTGCTCTTAAACTTAAAAAAGGTGAAATCAGTGGTATTGTTGAGACAAGCTATGGTTACCACATTATAAAAGCAATTGATGATTATGTTTACGAAGTTCCGTTTGATGAATATTTTGAAAGTGCTCACAGGGTGGAAATTAATCAGATGTACAATCAGCTTTTTGAAACATGGGCTAAAAATGCAGAAACTGATTATAGCTGGATTAAATAATATGAATTTTAATATGAAACCTCTTATACAATTGTATAGGAGGTTTTTTTATGAAAAGATTAACATTAATTTTATGGCTTACAACACTTATGACGGTAAGCATTGCATCTGCATCAATAATTTCACAGGCATATGAAATTACAGCAACTGCAAAGGGAATATCTCTTCCTCAGGGAAGTGAAATTGTTTATAGGGAAGAATGTGATATAAATTCAGATGGAACTGATGAAACTGTATATGTTTATGGTGAAAACAATCAAACTGAAAAAGTTTTTGTCAACATAAATGTTGCATTAGTAACAAGCGACGGACTTTTAAAAAGAACAAATCAGGGAAATTTGAACGGAACAGATGTTAATGTAAATATAAGCGACTATAATTCTGATGGAATTAAAGATGTGCTCGTTACAGCAAGAGAAAGTCATAAGCTTAATTGTATGCTGGCAGATTTTTCACATTCTATACCTAAAAACATTATGACGGATAAAGCTCTGGAGGGGCTTAGCATGAAACTAAGTTTTGTTGATGATTTTAAGGTTTGGGCAGAACTTGAAAATGGTCAGAACTTCTCAATAAATGTGGCAGCTTCGGCACCTATGCTTTGCGAAAACAAGGTTTATACATCGGAGGGAGAATATATGTCAGGGATGCCCGAGCTGCGCCCCGTTACTGAAATTGCATCTTTAGAGCACGATTTCGGCAGTAACCTTTTATTTACACAACAGCTGTACATAGGGAATACAAATAAACAACTTTGCAGTATTCAGTCTGAAATGGAATATACAGGAGATACTCTTCTTGTAAAACGAATAGAATATTTTGTGGAATAGCTTGTTTTTTATTATGATTTATGTTAAGATTATGTAAAAACAACGAACAGGAGAAAAGAAATGAAAAAAATTATTTTTAGTTTAGTGTGTCTGTGTATGGCACTTTTGGTTTTTACAGCATCTGCACAGGGTGTATGGGAAAAAATTCAGGTTGATGTAAATGATGTTAATGTAACAGTTGACGGAAAGTTTGTTTTTGCAAGAAATTTTGTCCATGAGGGAACAACTTATCTTTCACTTCGTGATATGGGAACAGTTCTTGGTTATGAAGTAGGTTGGGATGATGAAACGAAAACAGCAAGTCTTACATCAGGAGATGTAATTGAATATAAATTTACACCGGGCGAAAAAAGTACAGAAACTATTTCTGTTTTAGTTAATGATGTTAAAGTAGTTGTAGATGGTAAATTAATTGATGCAAGAAATCTTGTTTATAACGATACAACTTATCTATCACTCCGTGATATCGGAAATGCAACAGGCTTTGATGTGTATTGGGATGAGCCATCATTTACTGCAGTTTTAACATCACCTGGAAATGATAGAATTATCCCGAGTGAACTTACATTGAACGAAATACTTGTTGCTGAAGTTGATGGTGTGGAAATTCCTGCAATTTATTTAAATGATGCATATTTCTATGCTGTTGAAGTTGTTTCACAGGATCAGTTGTCTTCTTTCGTTAAGTATCAGGCAGACTACTATGCGTATGTATTGAAAGAATGTCAAAGACTTGGAATTACACTCAGCGAAGATGATACAAAGCTTTTTGGAGAAAGTTTTGAGGAAGTAGTTGAAATGAACGGTGGTAAAGAAGAAGTAGAAAAAATTCTTGCACAGAATAATTTCAGCTATGAACAATATGAAAAAGAGTTTAATCAGATAATGACAATGAATGCTCTTAGTGTGAAGCTTAATGAATATATCGAAGAGAATGATGATGAAATCAAGGCTCTTAAACAGGAAGCCGAAGCTAAGTATCAGACAGAAAAAAGCAACTACACATATAAAACAGTTACAGTAAAGCATATTTTAATTCCTTTCAGCGAAGCTGAGACAAAAGAATCTACATTACAGAGAGCTACAGAAGTTTTAAATAAATTAAACCGTGGCGAACGTTTTGAGAAGCTTCTTGAAAAGAATAACAATGACCCGGGACAGACCGACGAAGGTTATGAAGTATATGAAGGTAGTGGTTTTGTAAAGGAATTTGAAGAAGCATCATTAAAGCTTGAAAAAGGACAGACAAGCCCACTTGTTGAAACGGTGTATGGATATCACATTATAAAGGCTATTGATACAGCTCAGGAAGATATTACTTTAGAAGAATATATAAATAACAGCACATTTGCGGAAGAAATTAATGCAGTATATGAAAGCTTGTTTACCAATTGGCTTGAAAATGTTGAAGCAAGTTATGGTTGGATGATGTAACGGTTATAAAAATAACAAACCTCTCAAGTGGTATAAATGCCATTTGAGAGGTTTTGAATTATTGAAAAATTTACTTAAACACCTGTGCCGGGGTCAGCTTCCGGAGTTATGTCAGGAACAGGGGCTGATGGAGTAACTGAAGGCTGAGTCTCATCAACAACAGGGTCGGTGTTAATTACAGGTTCCTGAACATCAATATTTGTTTCAGGAGTAATAGTTTCTTCTGTTGAAGGATTATCAGTTTCAGGAGAAGTTGGTTTATCTTCTGTATTTTCAGCTGTATCTTCGGTGTTTTCTGTTTCTTCCGAAGCAGTTTCCTCTTCTTCGTTTCTCAGAATAATTTTCTTTAAAGGTATATAGTAGCTTGAGTGTATTGCTTCATTTCGTATAACTTTGCCATTCTTAGTAACAATTCTGCGACTTGCAATTGTATAACCGTCTGAGCCTGATTGTTTTACTTTTTCTACTCCTTTTTCAAGAGTTGGGTCATTTTCATACTCAACAGGGCGGGGACGTGTGGCAGTAACAGAATTTTGTATTTCAACCTTGTAATGATTTTTATCGGTACCTAAAATTGTTACTGTACAAAGACCGCCGCTTACTGAACTGACAAGCTTTATAGGATATTCTGTATTGTTTTTGAATTTGAAATCTATTGAACCCATTGCAACTGTTGCATCCTGACCCATAGGAGCATAGGAAACAGGGAAGGAGTGGTTCTTTCTTTCAACAATTTTTAAATCTGCATAGAGTGCAGCATTATAAATGGTGGTTGAAACCTGACAGATACCACCTGCAAGGCCGTCAACAACCTGACCGTTTTCAAAAACCTTGGCATTTCTGTAGCCTTTTGCAACCGTTCTTTCTCCTACGACACCATTGTAAGAGAATACTTCGCCCGGTTGTAAAACTGTTCCGTTAACCTTGCTTGATGCAAGATACATATTGTGAGTTCTGTCAACTTCTCCCGGATTATATTTTGTTGAATAAGACGCAAGAGTATCAGAGAACATTTCTCCTGTAAGAGTGTCTTCAGTAACATCGGGATATGTTACTGAAAGCTGCAGTCTGTATTCTTCTCCGTCTTCAATGTTTTTAAGAAGCTCTTTTGCTTTTTCTTTATCAAAGGAATAACCAACCTTGTGAGGAATAATTTTTGAGCTTGTTTCGTCAAGGTATGCGTTTTCGGGCTTGCAATAAATATCATTGTAAAGCTTATCTATATCTACGCCACTGTAATTTCTGATAGTAGTTTTTAATTCTATAACTGCATCTTTTCCAAGCTCAACTGCTTTTATTATTTCATTACCTGCAGCTTCAATGTCAATGGCATTACCACTTTTTCCGGCTGTTATTATAAGGAAATCGTCATCTATTTTGTATTGTGTGTCAACAAACCCCTGGGGAAGCTTGCTTTGAAAGTCGGTTAAAGCACTTTCAATAGCTTCAGGATTAGTTGCAGTAACAAGAGGTAAGTTGGTTTTACCGAAATAATAACGGAAAATTCTTGTGAAAATATTTCCTTTGCCGTAATTAAATGCATTTTTTGCAGTTTCTTCAAGATTATATTCTGCAATTCTGTTGAAATCAATAACCCCAGAAGTATCAAGAGCATTTACCTTGATTTCAGGAGTGAAATTTTCAAATTTTTCTGTAAGAATATTAAGTACTTCCTCTTGAGTTAAACCACTTACATCAACATCTGCAACAGATATATTTCGAAAAACAGTTTTGCAGGTAAAAGGGGAAATAATTAAACTCGAAAGCAGAAATACAACCACGCATATTGCTGCAATAAGCATAGTAAGTTTTTTATTCTTTTTTTTCTTGGTGCGTTTTTCGCGCATTTTATTTACATCTATTTCCTTTGCCATTTTTTTGCCTTTCTTAATAACCTAATTTTTCATTCACAATAATTACTTTAATTCTGTCTTTTTTTGCCTGAGGTCCACAGAAAACATAATTTCTGCAAATTCTCTCTTTCGTACCGCATCCATCACATATGTATTCATTATCATTTAAGAGAGAAACACACTTCCCGTTTAAATTACAGTATGTCTGTTTATTTAATCTTCGTGTGTTCTTTGGAGCAGCTACTGTCTTAACACGATTAATTGCAGCATCTGTGTTTTTTACTATTTTATTTTTGCCAACAATCATTATTACATTTTTCGGACCGAAAAGTATAGCTGCTACTCTGTTTGAATTTCCATCAACATTAAAAAGTTCACCATTTTCTGTAACAGCGTTACTGCTTGTAAAGTAAGCATCTGCAAAAAATGTTTTTCTGTAAATTTCTTCTGTTTCTTCAGGAGTAATGCCTTCCCGTGAACGGTCAAGAAAATTGTAATCTCCGTTTGTGATAAGATCATAAACACCACTTTGTATTACTGACATACTTCCACCCATACTGATTGTATCGCCTTTGTTTATCAGTGTTTTTACAATTTTCACAGCTTCCTGACAGGTGTTGGCATAAAAAGCCTGCATATTGTTTTTTTCAAGATTTTTAAGTACTTTTTCTATAAGTGCATCCATTATTATCGCTCCCTTTAATTCACAACTTTAATTTTAACACCTTTGTAATGTGTTTGTCAACTAATATACATATTTTTTGGTTTACTTTTAAGGAAAAATCTGTTATAATATGTGTGCAATAATGAGCAGGCGTTTCGGAAAATATAAAAACGCATAATCCTGCTTATTAAGAATGGAGGCAGAGGTATGAAAAAGATTTTGAATATACGCTTTTTCAAGCTTTTGTTACTGTGCCTGTTAATAACGGGAACGATTGGTATGGTTATAACCGGAATAGTTATTTATAGTATAGCAGTTTCTGAGGACGTTGACTATAATTCATTCAGCCTCGGACTGTCAAGTGTTATTTACTATACCGACGAAGACGGCAACAGTATAGAATATGAACAGATTACAGGAAAAGAAAATCGTTTGTGGTGCGATATAGAGGATATGCCAAAGCATTTACAGAATGCTTTTGTTGCTATCGAGGACGAACGCTTTTACTCTCATATAGGTGTAGATATAAAACGTACTGCAAGGGCTACGATTAATTATATTTTCAAAGGAGACAGTTCCTTTGGTGGCAGTACGATAAATCAGCAGTTGGTTAAGAACATCACCGGCGATGCAGACCGTAACCCGAAGAGAAAAGTAATTGAGATGATAAGAGCGATAGATATGGATCGAAAACTGTCTAAAGAACAGATTTTGGAGATGTATCTTAATACAATTTACTTAAGTCAGGGTTGTAATGGTGTTAAAACTGCATGTGATAAATATTTCGGTAAGGATGTTTCCGAACTTACTCTGGCAGAATCGGCATCAATTGCAGGAATTACTCAGTATCCTACTCTTTATGACCCTCTTTTGAATCCTGATAAGAATTTACAGAAGCAGAAAGTTATACTTAAAAAAATGCTTGAGCTGGAAATGATAAGCCAGGAAGAATATGAGGAAGCAGTAAATGAGGAACTTGTTTTTCAGAATAATGATGTTCAGGAAAATAATTATGAATCCTATTATACAGAAATGCTTATCGAAACCCTTATTGAAGATATCCAGAGAGAGCTTAAGGTAAGTAAGACAATAGCAACGAGAATGGTTTACAGTGGCGGACTTAAAATATATTCAACCATAGACCCCAAGATACAGGATGCAGCACAGAAGATTTTTGAGAATCCCTCTGATTATATTCCATATAACAAAGATAATCCTATTCAGGCAGCTATTTTTGTAATGGATCAGCATAATGGCCATGTTAAAGCTGTTGTGGGAGGACTTGGACAAAGGAGCGGAAGAAGAACACTTAATCGTGCTGTAAGCACTCTCAGACAGCCTGGCAGTACAATAAAGCCCCTTAGCGTATACGGACCGGGATTTGAATACGGAGTTTTCACTCCTGATACTATTTTTAGTGATGAACCTGTTACAGTAGGTAGTCATACTATTAAAAATTATTATTCAGGCTACAAGGGTCCTATTTCAGTAAGATATGCAATTCAACAATCTGTTAATACTGTAGCAGTTGAAGCATTGCAAAAAATGGGAATAAACCGTTCATATAATTTTATGAAAGATAATCTTAAATTTACAACGCTCCATGAAAATGATATGAATATTTCACCTCTCGCACTTGGTGGTCTCACAAATGGTGTTTCTGTTAAGGAAATGACTGCAGCATATGCAACTATTGCATCTAATGGTGTTTACCATACTCCAATTACTTATGTAAAGGTAGAGGATCAGGACGGAAAGCTGATACTTGAAAACAAGGAAAAAAGCGAGAATGTTATGAAGCCTGTTGCAGCTAATACTATACTTAGTTGTTTAAGAAGTGTAACATCAGCAGGAACAGGTACTCCTGCAAACTTTTCAAGTATGCCCCTTGGTGGAAAAACAGGTACAACAGATGATGATAAGGACAGATGGTTTATGGGCTTTTCTCCATACTATACTGCAGGTGTATGGGTAGGCTATGATCAGCCAAAGCAGATTACGGGATATGGTACAAATCCTGCTATAGTACTTTGGAAAGCTGTTATGAAGGAAGCACACAAGGATTTACCTGTAAAACAGTTTGAAATGCTTAAAGGTGTAGTACAGAAAAATGATGCACCTCCTGCTCTTGAAAAAATTAATATTTGTATAGACAGTGAAATGCTTGCAACTGAAATGTGTGAACAGGATTACAGAGGTTCCCGTGTAATAGAAGAGGAGTTTGCAGAAGGGAAAGCACCTACTGAATATTGTACGCTTCATCAGTATGTGCAAATTGATACAACAACAGGAATGATGGCAACGAGTAATTGTCCTATGAGCGCTATTGAAACGCGAGTACAGGTCGCAGACGGAGTTTATTGCGACCAGCATTAAAACTTTTGTAAAAAGTATGAAATTTACAAAATATGTGTTGTATTTACAGCAGTATGTGATATAATAGTTAAGTGGTTAATTGTTAACCGCTTAACTATTTTTTGTTAAGGTGGTGTAGGATGACAAAATTTTTTAATGCGAACAGATTACTGGGCAGAATTCATGTGCTAAGACGTATCACAGTGGGAAGTAAAATGTTAAAAATTCCTCTATATAAAGGTCAGTATGAAATTTTGGATTATGTATCCAAAAATCCCGGGTGCAGTCAGGCTATGCTTGCAAAAGAGCTTATGATAAGTCCTGCAAGTGTCGCTCTTTCAGTAAAGAGACTGACTAAAGCTAATCTTCTTACAAAAGAAACCGATAAAAATAATTTAAGATGCAATAAGCTTTATGCTGGGAAAAATGCAGTTGAAGTTATAAACAAAAGCAGAAGTATTATGGATGAATTCGACAGTAATGCCTTTAAAAACTTCACTGATGAAGAGCTTAAATTGTTTGAAAGCTTTGCACATCGTATAACAGAGAATATAGTCGATTCATATTTTGATGGGAAACTTCCGCCAAAGAATGAAGCGATGGCAATTATTAAAAAGATTGAGGAGGAAGAGAAATGACAAAAAAATTATTAAGATTTTCAAAAGGATACATACTTGACTCTTTTTTTGCAGCACTATTTATTGCTTTTGAGGTTATTCTTGAAATAATAATTCCTTACCTTATGTCAAAGGTTATAGATTATGGTGTTGAAGCACAGAATATTTCCTATGTTATTAAAATAGGTACTGTTATGCTTTTATGTGCAGCAGCATCACTTACCTGTGGGTCTCTTTCAGGAATGTGTGCGGCAAGAGCGTCTACAGGTTTTGCCAAAAACATAAGAACAGCTATGTTTGAAAACATTCAGAATTTTTCATTTTTGAATATAGATAAATTTTCCACAGCAGGTCTTATTACAAGACTTACAACAGATGTGAACAATGTTCAGAATTCTTACCAGATGCTTATTCGTGTTTTTATACGTTCACCTATTATGATGATAAGTGCATTATGTATGGTAATAGGAATAAGCGGAAAGCTTTCGTTGATTTTTGTAGGAGCAGGATTGATTCTCGGAAGTGCAATAGGATTTATTTCTGTAAAGGTTCATCCAAGATTTCGTAAAGTTTTCAGAAGATACGATGACCTTAATGCAAATGTTCAGGAAAATGTAAGTGGAATAAGGGTTGTTAAGTCTTTTGTCCGTGAGGAACACGAAATAACAAAATTTAAAAAAATGTCAGAAAGAATACGGCAAATGTTTGTAAGTGCAGAAAAGCTTATACTTCTAAATTCGCCAATTATGCAGCTTACAATGTATTCCTGTATAATTTTATTCTCATGGTTTGGTGCGAAAATGGTGTCAGTAGGAGACCTTACTACAGGACAGCTTTCTTCCTTATTTACATATACATCCAATATTTTAATGAGTCTTATGATGCTTTCTATGATGATTGTTATGTTTGTAATGTCAAGAGCAGCAGCAGAAAGAATTGAAGAGGTTTGCTTTGAGGAAAGCAGTCTTAAAAATTGTGAAAATCCTGTTTTTGAGATAAAGGATGGTTCTGTTAAATTTACAGATGTAAGCTTTAGCTATCTTGATATAAAAGATAAACTGCATCTCAGGGATGTCAATCTTGAAATTAAATCAGGAGAGACAGTAGGAATAATTGGGGGAACGGGAAGTGCAAAATCAGCACTTGTTCAGCTTATCCCAAGACTGTATGACTGTATAGAAGGCTCCGTTTGTGTTGGTGGAACAGACGTAAAAGAATATGATATAGAAACCTTAAGAAACAACGTTGCAATGGTTTTGCAGAAAAATGTTCTGTTTTCGGGAACTATTAAAGAAAATCTCTGTTGGGGCAAAAAGGATGCAACTGATGAAGAAATCAAAGAAGCGTGTCGTCTTGCCTGTGCTGATGAATTTATAGAGCGTATGCCTCAAGGGTACGATACATATATTGAACAGGGTGGAACTAATGTTTCAGGTGGACAGCGCCAAAGACTTTGTATCGCAAGGGCACTTCTCAAATCTCCGAAAATTCTTATTCTTGATGATTCTACCAGTGCTGTTGATACTGCAACAGATAAAAAAATAAGAACTGCACTAAAAAGCTATATTCCTGAAACTACTAAAATAATCATTGCTCAGAGAATTTCATCTATTGAGGATGCAGATAAAATAGTAGTTCTTGACAATGGCAGAATAAATGCAGTTGGAACTCACGAAGAGCTTATAAGTTCTTGTGAAATCTATAAGGATGTTTATTCAATTCAGATGAAAGGAGCACAAGCGTAAATGGCTAAAGGAATGCAATCACCTCCACCAAGAGGGCCGAGAGGCGCAATAATGCCTGTCAAATTTACAAAAGAAACAGTAAAAACTTTTGTTAAATTAATGGGTTATGTGCTTAAAACATATAAGTTTCATTATATAGCAGTAATTGTTCTTATTTTTCTGAGTGCAGTTGCAAACGTAATAGGTCAGACTTTCATAAAAAGTCTTATAGACGATTATGTAGTTCCGAATATCGGAGTATCCAATCCTAATTTTATACCTCTTTTGAAAGCATTGTGCATCATGGGAGCAATTTATGCTACAGGAGCGGTAAGTACCTGGGCATATGGAAGAATAATGCTTACTGTTACCCAGGGAACTCTTAAAAATATAAGAAATGACATATTTGTTCATATGCAGAAGTTACCACTTAAATATTTTGACACTCATGCACACGGCGATATTATGAGTGTATATACAAACGATACAGATACTTTGCGCATGATGATAAGTCAGAGCTTACCACAGCTTCTTAATTCAGTTGTAACTTTGATAAGCGTTTTTATATCTATGCTCACAATCAGCCCACTTTTGACAGTATGGGCAGTGGTGGTTATATTTATAATGAGTCTTGTTACAAAAAAGCTTGGTGGTAAAAGTGGAGCAGGCTTTGTTGCTCAGCAGAAAAATCTGGGTGCTCTTAACGGATTTATTGAAGAAATGATGGAAGGGCAGAAGGTGGTTAAAGTTTTCTGCCACGAGCAGGAAACCAAGGAAAAATTCAACGAGCTTAACAATAAACTTTTTTCAAGTGCCAACACAGCAAATAAGTACGCAAATATCTTAATGCCTATTATGGGTAATCTTGGTCATATAAATTATGTAATAACTCTTGTTGTAGGTTCACTTCTTGCTATTTACTCTAAAGAAACCATAATAACTATCGGTGGTGTGGTTGCGTTTTTACAGCTCAACAAAAGCTTTTCTATGCCAATAACACAGCTTGCAACACAATTTAATTCTATTATTATGGCAATGGCAGGTGCAGAACGAATTTTTGCTCTTATGAATGAAAAACCTGAAGCTGACAGTGGTTATGTAAAGCTTGTTAATGTACTAAGTTCAAACGGAGAAATTACAGAATGTGAACACAGAACAGGTTCTTGGGCGTGGAAGCATCCTCATAGCGACGGAAGTGTTACCTATACACCTCTTAAAGGCGATGTGGTTATGGAGAATGTTGTTTTTGGCTACAACAAGGAAAAAGTAGTTTTAAATAATATAAATCTCTATGCAAAACCGGGACAGAAGGTAGCTTTTGTAGGTGCAACAGGTGCAGGAAAAACTACCATTACAAACCTTATAAACCGTTTCTATGATATAGATGAAGGTAAAATCCGATATGACGGAATAAATATTTCGAAAATTAATAAACCTGACCTCAGACGCTCACTGGGAATAGTTCTTCAGGATACAAATTTGTTTACAGGCACAGTTTATGATAATATACGTTACGGTAGACTTGATGCAACAGATGAAGAAATTGTTGAGGCAGCAAAGCTTGCCAATGCCCATGAATTTATTTCTCTGCTTCCTGATGGCTACGATACAGTACTCACAGGTAACGGTGCTAACCTTTCACAGGGACAAAGACAGCTCCTTTCAATTGCCCGTGTTGCAGTTGCTGATCCTCCTGTGCTTATTCTTGACGAAGCAACTTCAAGCATAGATACAAGAACGGAGCTTATTGTTCAAAAAGGTATGGATGAGCTTATGAAGGGAAGAACTGTATTTGTAATTGCTCATCGTTTATCTACAGTCCGTAACTCGGATGTTATAATGGTTCTTGATAAAGGTGAAATTATAGAACGGGGAAATCACGAGGAGCTTATAGCTCAGAAAGGCACATATTACAGACTTTATACAGGAGATTTTGAATTGTCTTAAAACTGCCTTTAGTGTTGGTTGTTAAGGCTATATAATGCAAAGTTTTCAAAATTTTAAAATTCGTTGTTAAAATAACCTTATTTTAAAAATTAAAGAAAATATAGGGCATTGACATATATTGCTTTATTTAGTATAATACACATGAAGTAAAAATAAAGGAGAATATTGATGAAAAAAATACTTGCATTGATTTTGGTTATGGTTACAATGCTTTCTCTTGTTGCTTGTGGTGGCGGGGAAGATAAAGAACCTGTATCAAATGAAACAGGAATTGAAAACACAGTTGATAATAAGGAAGAAGAAAAACTTCCTGAAAAAGAAGAAACTGAAGATAAGAAAGAAACAGAGGATAAGAAACCTGTTGAAACACAGAAACCTGCTGATAAGACAGAGGATAAGAAACCTGCTGAAACACAAAAACCTGTAGAAAAGCCGGTTGAAAAACCAGTTGAAAAACCGGCAGAGAAGCCTGTAGAAAAACCTGCGGAAACACCAAAAACAGCAGGCTATACACTTCTTGCAGACTTCAAGGCAAAAGCAAATTCTTATTCAGATGCAGTTTCTCTTGCAGAAGCAGTTTCATCTAACAGTATAATACCTTTTGCACCTGCTACAATGGCAGTTGAACCCGGTTTCCTTTCAGGCTTTGATGCAGAAATCAATGGTTTCAAAGAAGGTGCAATGTTCGGACCTGTTATCGGAGCTATTCCTTTTGTAGGTTATGTATTTATTTTAGAAGACGGTGCAGATGTACAGGGCTTCATTTCAACCTTAAAACAGAATGCAAATCTGCGTTGGAACATTTGTGTTGAAGCAGAAGAAATGGTTACAGGAAACGTTGGCAACAAGGTATTCTTTGTAATGTCAAATAAGAGTTTTGAAGAATAAAAACAAAACGAAGTGGGTGTAAATTTATTTTACACCCCTTTTTTAGGGAGTAATCAGAAAGAAAGGAGAATAACGTGAAGAATCACGTTATCAATATTTAATAAGCCTGTGCGATATTTTGCCAAAGGCAAAACGCACATGGGCAAAATGTCCATTTAACACCTTATCTGCCTACGATATGGTGTTAAGATGTTTTATTACTATTTGTAGGCAGAAAGGCTATGGATATTAATATGCTATTTTCGAGTATTACATTTTTATATTATTTTCTGCCTTGTGTAATATTGTTGTATTTTGCAGTGCCTAAGGTTTTAAAGAACACGGTACTTTTACTGTTCAGTCTGCTTTTTTATGCATGGGGAGAGCCAAAGTATGTGTTTTTAATGATAGCGACGGTAGGTGTTTGCTACATTCTTGGTTTGTTAATTGAAAAGACAAAAAGTAAATTACTGTCAAGAGTGTTCCTGGGAATTGCCTGCGCGTTTTGTCTTGGTGCTTTGGGATACTTTAAGTATGCAGATTTCTTTATAGAAAATTTTAACAGGGTAACAAATTTATCAGTTCCTTTGCTTAATATAGCTCTTCCTATAGGAATAAGCTTTTACACTTTTCAGATTCTCAGTTATATTATAGACGTATACAGAGGCGATGTAAAAGCTCAGAAAAATCCCTTAACCCTTGCAACTTATGTTTCTCTTTTTCCACAGCTTATAGCAGGCCCTATTGTAAGATATGCTGATGTGGAAAATCAGCTTTCCCAAAGAAACCATAGCTTTGAAAAAATCTCCTGTGGAATACGCCGGTTCGTTATTGGTTTTTCAAAAAAGATACTTCTTGCGAATACATTAGGAGAGCTTGTTGCTGCTTTTACAGCATCAGATGAAAAAAGCTTTTTATTTTACTGGTTGTTTGTTATTGCGTATATGTTACAGATTTACTTTGATTTTTCAGGCTATTCGGATATGGCAATAGGACTTGGTAAAATATTTGGTTTTGATTTTCTTGAAAATTTCAACTATCCTTTTATTTCAAAGAGTATTTCTGAATTCTGGCGAAGATGGCATATGTCCCTTGGTTCCTGGTTTAGAGACTACGTTTATATCCCTATGGGTGGAAACAGAGTAAAGAAAATAAGATTTTTTCTTAATATCTTTACGGTATGGTTTTTAACAGGATTCTGGCATGGTGCTGAATGGAACTTTATTATCTGGGGGCTCTATTTTGCGATATTATTGCTTGCAGAAAAACTGTTTTTGTCTAAATTGATTTCAAAAACAAAAATCTTTTCCCATATTTATACATTGTTTTTCATAGCAATAAGCTTTGCTGTTTTTAGTGGAAATTCTTTAACAGAGGCTGTTTCCAATGTAAAGGGACTTTTTGGAATTGGCGTAAATGGATTTCTTTCCTTTGACTTTTTATATAATTTAAGAAGCTATGCTTTTATTATTGTTATTGCAATAATATCGGCAACTCCGCTTTTGAAGACAATACTAAGAAAACTATCCCAAAACAGAAAAATTTCTCTTGTTTTGGATGTTATAGAAATTCCCGTATTACTAATTCTTACGGTTTTATGCACATCATATCTTGCAGACGGAGCATTTAATCCGTTCCTGTATTTCAGATTTTAGGAGGTGTAATTAACGTGAAAGTTCCTTTCCCGTTATTGCCTCCGGCGGATTTAAATAGCCCGTGCGAAATTTTCTTTGCAAATGCAAAGAAACGCACATGGTCGTATTAATCTCTTATCATTCCTTGCCATACGGATAAGAGAAATTAATTACTCTTTGTGCCGACGTATGGCGGCGGAATGGAGATTAATATGAAATTAAAAAACATTTTAACTGTTTCTGTTTTTAGCCTTTTTATTTTGTCATTTAGTGTACTTTGTATTGTAAAACCTGCTTCTGCATTTTCCGAAAGCGAACGACGTGAGCTTGCAAGCTTTCCTGAGGTGAATATTCAATCAATTTTTGATGGAGAATTTATGAGTGGATTTGAAACCTACGCAACGGAAAGATTTCCGTTCCGTGATACTTTCCGTGGTTATAAAGCCTGGTTTTCAACAAATGTTTTCCGCAAGCTTGATAACAATGGTGTGTTTGTAACAGAGGGACATATTTCAAAAATTGATTCTGATATGAACGAAGAAATGCTTGATTATGCGGCAAACAGATTTAATCATATAAATAACAAATATTTAAAAGATAAAAATATTAAAGTATATTTTGCACCTGTTCCTGATAAGAATTTTGTTCTTGCTCCTCAAAACGGATACCCATCACTTAATTACAAAACATTTATTGAAAAAATAAGGACTAAAACTACTTTTATGGAGTTTATCGATATAACACATCTTCTTGATAAGGATGATTATTATACTACAGATACCCATTGGCGACAGGAAAAAATCACAGATATTGCAGAGTTTTTAGGTGATAAAATGGGAGTTGATGTTAAAGCAGAGTATAAAGAAAATATTCTCAGTAAGCCATTTAAGGGCGTTTATACAGGTCAGCTTGCAATCCCATTTAAACCAGATACAATAAAGTATCTTACAAACGATACTTTAGATGATTGCATTGTTACCTATTACGATACAGGAAAACCGAAAACAGGGGAAATGTACAATATGGAAAAAGCAGAGGGGAAAGACCCTTATGAAATGTTTCTGTCAGGTACAATGCCTCTTGTTACTATAGAAAATCCAAATGCCCAAACTTCTAAAGAGTTGTATCTGTTCCGTGATTCATTTGGTTCAAGCATAGTTCCTTTGATGGTAGAAGGCTATAAAAAAATTACAGTTATAGACATACGTTATGTGCAAAGCGATTTTCTCGGAGCATTAGTGGAATTTAAACAAAATTCCGACGCACTCTTTTTATACAGCACAACCCTCCTTAACAACAGTATGGCTATGAAATAAAAAGGGATGTAAAAAAGGCAATATCATTAAGTTAAGAATAATATAAAAAATCAAAACACACCTAACGAAGATAAAAATTTTAAGTTAGGTGTGTTTTTCTAAAAAAGTGCATGCAAAAAAGGCAGGCTGAAAAGTCTGCCAAAATTCGCTTAATTAAT
>JAZNWH010000054.1:0-97758 GCA_045593265.1 Clostridia bacterium
CTTTAGGTTCGAAGAATTTTAGGAACTGTGTTTTTGCGTTAATGTGAGGCAAAAACGCAGTAAATGCTGACGCATTTGCGAGTATTTTAACAATGCAGTAGCGTAAAAACACGTTCCCAAAACGGGTTCGGATATTAACGCAACTGCTTACCCGAATGCGTATGTTTATACGCAGAGAGGTGAAGTTTCTTCGTAGCAAAAAGGCTTACAAAATAGAAAAAATATCGCTAAACGATATTTTTCCATTAGTAATAATAAAAATGCAAGATTTAAAATTTTTAAAGGACTATTTGCTATAACTCAGCCTTTTTGCGGTTCTGAACTTTTTTTACATTCCTACCGTTCCTCACGGAAATATGGAAGTCCCAGTGCCGCAGGCGGCTGATTTTCCTTTTTATCACGGATACTTGTGATAACAAGAACGAGTATTGTAACTACATAAGGAAGCATTTCAAAAAGCTTTTTTGTACTTACGGTTATATTTGGAATATATGTGGGAACAACATACAGGAATCCGAAAAGGATTGAACCTAAAATACTTACACTCGGTTTCCACATTGCAAATATAACAAGGGCAATCGAAAGCCATCCTCTGTCGCCGAAACCGTTGTTTGACCAGACACCGTTTGCGTAGTCCATAACATAGTAAAGACCTCCGAGACCTGCAATAGCACTTCCGATACAGGTTGAAAGGTATTTGTATTTAGTTACATTGATGCCTGCAGCATCTGCAGTATCAGGGCTCTCTCCTACAGAACGCAAATGGAGACCTGTTCTTGTTTTCTTTAAAATGTGAGAACAAATTAAAGCAACAATAATTGAAACATATACTAAAAAACCATAAGAAAGGAATATGTCCCCAAACCATCCCAGCTTATCTGCAAAAGGAAGCTGAGTTTTGAAAATTTTACTTGTGGTACTCAGGGAAATTGAGGGAATATCGCTGTTTGTAAGCTTAATTAAAGACCCTCCGAAGAAATTTCCGATACCTATACCGAAAGTGGTAAGGGCAAGACCTGTTACATTCTGATTTGCACGCAAAGTAACAGTTAAGAAGCAGTAAATAAGCCCCATCAGACCTGCACCTAAAAGACAGCAGACAAAAGGTATAATAACTGCAAGAAAGGGATTAATTGCATCGGGTGAAGACAAGGAAAGCTCGTAAAGAAAAGAGCCTGCTACACCACTTATAGCACCAACATACATAATTCCCGGAATACCTAAATTAAGATGTCCTGATTTTTCTGTTAAAATTTCACCTGTTGAACCGAAAAGAAGGGGTGTACCCTGCATAACTGCACGCTGAATTATTGTAGCTATCATTTTGACACCGCTCCTTTCTTTGAGTTAAATTTAACTGTATAGTTAATAAAGAATTCCGAACCTATAATAAAGAAAATTATGATACCCGTGATAATATCCGAAAAAGAGGAATTAAGACGGTAAACCTCAGAAATTTTTGATGCACCTTTTTCAAGGAATACAATAAGAAGCGAGGTTAAAATCATAAATATAGGGTTAAACTTGGCAAGCCAGGAAACCATAATTGCAGTAAAACCACGTCCACCCGAAGTGTCGCTTTTTAATGAGTGGTCGGTACCTGCAACGAGTAAAAAGCCTGCAATACCACAAACTGCACCTGAAATAGCCATAGTTCTGAGTATTACCTTTTTAACATTGATACCAATGTATCGGGCTGTGTTTTCGCTTTCACCTACAACGGAAATTTCGTAGCCCTGTTTACTGTACTTAAGGTATATAAACATTATAACCGTAATTATAACAACAATTAAAATATTTATAAAGTATTTCTGTCCGAAAAGAGTAGGAAGTTGACCAAACTCTAACGTTCTCGGTGTACCTGAACCCTTAGGAACAGACCATTCAAGGGTAAAGTATGCAACTATCTGAATGGCTATATAGTTCATCATAAGAGTAAAGAGAGTTTCATTGGAGTTGAAGTTTGCTTTAAAGAAAGCAGGAACGAGTCCCCACAGAGCACCTGCTAAAATACTTGTTATAAGCATTACAAGTATAAGGAGCGGTGTAGGAAGCTTATCACCAATAAAAATCATACAGGTTGCAGTAGCAAGACCACCTATTAAAATCTGTCCCTCAGCACCTATGTTCCAGAATTTCATTTTAAACGCAGGAGTTACTGCCAGGGAAACGCAAAGCAGAATGGCTGTATTTTGTAAAAGATTCCAAACAAGACGAGGAGTTCCCACTGCACCCTCTATCATAGTAAGGTACATCTTTACAGGGTTAAGCTTTGTTAAAGCCACAGTAATTATACCACATACAATAAGAGCAAAAACAACGGAAATAATTCTTATAAGCCATGCTTTCCACCATACAATGGAATCACGTTTTGCTATATGGCATGGAGGCTGACAGAAAAGCTGAGTCATTTTATCATTAATTTTCTTCATTTTCAACGCCTCCGTTTTGAGTATTTTCTTCAGTATGTGAGGATTTGGTCATCAAAAGACCGATTTCCTCTTTGGTTGCAGTTCTTGCATCAACAATATCAGCAATTTTTCCTCCTCCTATTACTGCTATTCTGTCGCAAAGCTCTAACAATACGTCTAAATCTTCGCCTACAAAGATAACTGCAACGCCCTTTTGCTTTTGTTCATTTAAAAGATTGTAAATAGTGTAGGATGAGTTTATATCAAGCCCTCTTACGGGATATGCCGCCATTAAAACGGTAGGAGAAGAAGAAATTTCACGTCCTACTAAAACCTTTTGTACATTACCTCCTGAAAGTCGTCTTACAGGGGTGTTAGGTGATGGAGTAACAACCTCAAGTCGGCGTATTATCTCATCGGCAAGGTTCTTTGGTCCTTTTCTCTGCAGAAAGGCTGATTTACCCTTACGATAGCTTCGGAGCATCATATTATCCACAATGTCCATATTTCCAACAAGACCCATTCCAAGTCTGTCTTCGGGCACAAAGGCAAGACGTACACCCATCTGACGTATCTGCAAAGGAGTTTTGTCTCTTAAATTTTCATCTTCATTGGTTTTAGGATTGTGGTAAATGATATTTCCCTCACTAAGGTGTGAAAGACCGGCAATGGCTTCCAAAAGCTCTCTTTGACCACTGCCTGCAATACCTGCAATACCTAAAATTTCACCGCTTCGTGCAGTAAAGCTTACATTATCAAGAACTTTTATACCATCACGGTTTACACAGCTTATGTTATTAACATCAAGTCTGTCAACACAGTTTTCGGGTTCGCTTCTGTCAATGTTAAGAGAAATTTTCTTACCTACCATCATTTCGGTAAGAATTGCTTCGTTTGCATTCTTTGTTTCTATTGTTCCTACATATTCGCCTTTTCTTAAAACAGCTACCGAATCCGAGAGAGAAAGAACTTCATTTAATTTATGAGTAATTATGATGATGGCTTTACCGTCATCACGCATCTTTCTTAAGATTTTAAAGAGAGTTTTTGTTTCCTGAGGAGTTAAAACAGCAGTAGGCTCGTCAAGAATCAAAATATCTGCACCTCTGTAAAGAACCTTAATAATTTCAACAGTTTGTTTTTCGGAAACAGACATCTCATATATTTTTTTATATGGGTTAAGTTCAAATCCATATAGAGCAGAAATTTTTTCTATTTCTTTAATATATTCAGACATTTTGAATTTCTTTTCATCTTTAAGACCCAAAACGATATTTTCTGCAGCGCTGAACACATTAACAAGCTTAAAGTGTTGATGAATCATACCGATTTTATAATCAAATGCGTCTTTTGGTGAACTGATGGTAACTTTTTCACCATCAATAAACATTTCGCCGCTGTCGGGGTAATATATTCCTGAAACCATATTCATAAGAGTGGTTTTACCGCTTCCGTTCTCACCTAATACGGACAAAATTTCCCCTCTTCTAACCTGCAGCGAAACATTGTTGTTTGCAACAACACTGCCAAAGGTTTTGGTAATGTTTTTTAATTCCAAAGCTACAGAATTATTCATTTTCTGCCTCCTTAAAAATTTTGCGAATTCCTTTATTTTTAAATAAGCCTGTATAAATACGTTTATTTACACCTGTTTATTAAAAAACAAAGAGGGGCAGAGAATTTTCTCTGCCCCATAGTATTAAAACATGCTATTAAGTAATGTAATACCATCAATCTGAAGATCGAAGTATGGAGCTGAACGCTTTTCTGATTCGTGGAAGTAACCGTCTGCAATTACTTCTGTATCCTTTTCGTAGTTAGCATCTGTATCTACGTCTGCAAGGTATGAATCAAGCTTCTTGCCTTCAACTGTAAAGTTGTTTGTATCGAATACATGGATTTCGCCTGCAATTAATTTTGCTTTAGCAGCATCAATAGCTTCTTTTGTACCTGCAGCAGCAACCTTTTCGTTAACATCTGTAAGAGCTACAGAACCTGCTTCGAAGCCTTCGCACCAGTCAAGAGCGATTTCTGTACCATCCTGAACTGCGTTGATGATGTATTTAAAGTATGGAGACCAGTCAATTCTTGAAGAAACGATGAATGTGTTAGGACAAGCATCAACTGTGCTTCCGTTGTAAGAAACGTTTGGAACACCTGCGTTTTCACAAGCTGTAGGAGCACCCATTGAGTCAGCGTGCTGGCTGATTAATACGCAATTGTTTGAAAGGAGCTTTGTTGCAGCTTCTTTTTCCAAAGCTTCGTCATACCATGAACCTGTGAACTGTACTTCCATTGTAACTGAAGGACATACAGATTTTGCACCTAAATAGAAAGATGTGTAACCTGAAATAACTTCAGCATATGTGTAAGCACCTACATAACCCATTTTAGCCTGGTCAGCAGTAATTTCGCCCTTTTCAATCATTTCGTTAAGCTTCATACCTGCAGCAATACCTGCAAGATATCTTCCTTCGTAAATTGAAGCGAATGCATTGTGGAAGTTAGGAAGATTTTCTGTGTGAGCAGTTGTACCTGTAGCATGGCAGAACTGAACATCAGGGAATTCCTTAGCAGCCTTTAAAATATAAGGTTCGTGGCCAAAGCTGTTTGCGAAAACTATGTCGCAACCCTGGTCAGCAAGGTCTGCTGCTGCTTCATAACATTCATTGCCTTCAGGAATATTTGTTTTGAAAATAACCTGATCAGCACTGAGACCGAGCTCTTCTGTTGCAGCATTAGCAGCATCGAGGAAGTTCTTGTCGTAGGTTGAGTTTTCATCGTGTAAGAAGATGAAACCGATTTTGAAATCTGCGTTTTCTTCACCACCGCAAGCTGTAAGCATAGAAACTATACCTAAAACCATTACGATAGCGAGAATTAATGAAAATATCTTTTTCATTTTTTACCCTCCTGCCTTTCGGCTAAAATAATTTATGTAAAAAAATTACATACAAATTATTATCTTCTGAATGTAACAGAAGAATTATCCATTGAATCAACGAGAGCTAAAGCTTCAACTCTTATCCCCATTTCTCTCAGGGAATCTCCGCCTCTCTGGAAGCCTTTTTCAATGGCAACCGCAACGCCTGCTGTCTCGGCACCTGCTGATTTAATCATTTTAATAAGACCTTTAACTGCGTTACCGATAGCAAGAAAATCGTCAACTATAAGTACCTTGTCTCCTTTTTCAAGGAAGTGCTTGTCCACAACTGCAGTATATGTATTTGAATGAGTAAATGATTCGATTTCTACGGAGTAAACATCATCGGGCAAATTTTTTGACTTGTTCTTTTTTGCGAAAACTACAGGCAGATTCATTTTATCTGCAGCAGCAAACGCAATGGGAATACCTGATGTTTCGATAGTAAGGATTTTGGTAACACCGCAATTTTGAAACAGTCTTGCAATTTCTGATCCCATTTCCTTTATAAAAGGGACATCGAGACGGTGATTTAAAAATCCGTTTACCTTCAGGACATTTCCCGGAAGAATTTCTCCTTCAGAAAGTATTTTATCTTCTAATGCTTTCACAAACAGTATCCTCATTTCTGTTGGAATATATACCTATTAATAATAAAATGATAGCACAACTACCAAACATTGTCAATACAAAAAAAGACAGCATAGCTGTCTTTTTGACAATATTTTCAGTTAAGAATAGCAACTGCTGCGTTAAGATAAGCGGCAAATAACAGCCACAGAATGTACGGTATCTGTAAAAAAGCTGCCCATTTGGATGTAACCGAAAAGATAAGAGTCATCACAATTACTGTTACAAGGAGCAGAAGAAGCCAGATAAATGCAAACCAGTATAAGTTGAAAACGAAGAACCATACGGGCCATAAAAAGTTAATGCACAGATTAAGTATATAAAATGCAGTTGAGACAAATTTTGCATCCTGGGTTGCTTTGTTATTGGTGATTACGAGAGCGTAGCTTATTCCCATAAGAACAAAAAGGATGGTCCACACTATGGGGAAAACAACAGGAGGAGGAGACAAAGGCGGTTTAATTGCAGTTGCGTTGTAAACTGCAGTCCCGTTTCTCGAAAGAAATCCTGAAAAGAAACCTACAGACAAACTGATAACAATGGACAGTAGAAAAGTAAAAAACTTTTTCATAAAAATCTCCATTCTGCCGTCATACGTCGGCACAAAAACATAATTTGCTGCATTATATGACTTTAAATTTCCCAACAATTCAAAAACTCTTTTAAACCAAAAAAATTTTACAAAAAAACGCAAAATATCTATTGACAAATAAACCAAATAATGGTAAAATGTCATTGTCAGGGCAGGGATGTCTTGATACAACCTCCGGGTTGGAATATTTTGGTGTAGAAGAACCGCTTTCGGGCAGTTCTTCTTTTATTTCATCATAATTTAAGAATTGTGAGTTTTGTCAGCTCTGCAACATGTATTCCTATTATATGATGCTGAGTTTTTTTTATTACCACGTAAACTTTCTTTTGAATTTTTTGCAGTTATCTGTAAACAATAACTAAAAATCAAGTTAAAGGAAGTAATGTTTTTGTACACACTATTAAAAACGGTAATATATTATTTTGTGGTTGTTTTTGTGTTCAGGTGTATGGGAAAAAGACAGATAGGCGAACTTCAGCCCTCGGAGCTTGTGCTTGCTATTATGATTTCCGACCTGGCAACAACTCCAATTCATAACCACGAACTTCCTTTTTATGAGGGAATAATTCCTTTGTTTGTGCTGATGGCAATGGAATTTCTTCTTGCGTGGGGTTCACAAAAAAGTGTGGTTTTCCGACGTGTTGTAACAGGTAAACCCAGCATAGTTGTAAGAGATGGAAAAGTAGATATTAAAATGCTAAAAAAACTGCGTTTTAATATCGACGATTTGTTCGAGGTTCTTCGTTCGGCAGGATATATGTCGGTTGCTGATATAGAATACGGAATTTTAGAAACCAATGGTCAGTTAAGTGTAATTCCCAAAACAGAAAACACACCTCTTACATTAAAAATTCTCACAGGAAAATATGAAAAGGCAACACTGCCGAGAAGTGTTATTAAAGACGGGAAAATTGATAAGGAAAACCTACGCCTTTTAGGACTTGACGAAAACTGGCTTAAAAAGGAATTGGATAAAAGAAAAATAGGTTCTGCAAAAGATGTTTTTCTCTTTACCACCGATGGAAGCGAGAGCTTCGTGCAGAAAATTTAGTTGCAAAATCGGCATATTTGTGGTATACTGCACAATGAGGTGAATTTATGAAAAAGATACTTGTTGTAGATGACGAGCAGTCTATAGTTGATATACTCAAGTTCAATCTCGAAAAAAATGGTTTTCAGGTTGTTACCGCTTATGCCGGCGATACAGGGTATGAGGCGGCAATGCAGGAAAAGCCCGATTTGATTTTGCTTGATGTTATGCTTCCTGAAATGGATGGCTTTGAGGTCTGCAAAAAAATACGTCAGACATCCTCTGTGCCTATTATAATGCTCACCGCAAGAACTGAAGAAATAGATAAGGTTTTGGGGCTTGAACTTGGTGCTGACGATTATATGACAAAGCCTTTTGGTGTAAGAGAGCTTGTCGCCCGTGTCAAGGCTAATTTAAGAAGAAGCGTTGCTGAAGAACAGCCTGCATCACAAGGTGATGAGAATGTTTTATCCTATGGCAACATAACCATTGATACAGAGCGTTATGAGGTAAAGAAAAATGCTTCTCCCGTTGAGCTTACTCTTCGTGAGTATGAGCTTCTTACCTATCTTGCAAAACAGCCTGAAAAGATTGTTTCAAGAGAAACTCTTCTTGAAAAGGTGTGGGGATATGAGTATTACGGAGATGTAAGAACTGTTGACGTTACGGTAAGCAGACTTCGTGAAAAAATTGAGGATAATCCGGCAGAACCGTCATATATTATGACCAAAAGAGGCTTCGGATATTATTTTAATCCTAAGAATTGAAAGGAAATATAAATATGAATCATGAAATTAAAAATCTCAACGGAAACATTTACGGTGGAAAAGATTTTTATCCTGTAAGAGAAATTTCCACAATCCGTGATATGTTCGACTCAAGCTGTGAAATTTATTCTGAAAAAGAAGTAATTTTGTATAAGAAAAAACACGGAGAGCCTTATACAGAGGTAAAATACAAGGAATTAAAGGAAGATGTTTATGCCTTGGGAACAGCTTTCATAAAGCATGGTCTTAAAGGTAAGAGAATTGCAGTAATGGGACCGACACGCTACGAATGGGCTCTTACATATCTTGCAACGGTTTGCGGAACAGGCACTATCGTTCCTATAGATAAAGAGCTTCCTGCAGAAGAGGTTGCATATATCAAGTCAGTTTCAGAATTTGATGCGATTGTTCACACAGATAAGGAAACACCCAAGCTTGAAGGTATAACAGATGGAGTTTTGGATATCCATATGGACGAAAATGAAGGTCTTACTGTTGCAAAGCTTGTTGCAGAAGGTAAAGAGCTTATCGCGTCTGGTGATACAAGCTTTATCAATTCTGTTCCTGTACCTGAGGATGTGAATATTATGCTTTTCACATCAGGCACAACAGGACTTGCTAAAGCAGTTATGCTTTCACAGAAGAATATCGCAACAAATCTTATGCAGATGTGTACACTCTTTGATATTAACGAAAAGACAAGATTTTTCTCCGTTCTTCCGATACACCATTCCTATGAATGTACCTGTGGTTTCCTTTGCGTAATTTACAGAGGTTCTTCTGTTGCATATTGCGAAGGACTTAAATATATCGTTAAGAACTTACAGGAAGCAAAGCCTACTTTATTCCTCGCAGTTCCGTTAATAGTGGAATCAATTTACCGTCAGGTAATGAAGAATGTTGAAAAGCAGGGCAAAGCAAAAACTGTTAAAATTGCATCAAAGGTTTCCAACGGACTTTTAAAGGTTGGTATTGATGTAAGAAGAAAGCTTTTTGCACAGATTCACGAAGCGCTCGGCGGCAGACTCGAAACCTTTATTGTTGGTGCTGCAGCTGCTGACCCCGAGGTTGCAAAGGGATTCCGTGCCTTAGGTATCAATGTAATTCAGGGCTATGGTATGACAGAATGTTCTCCTATCGTTGCTGTAAACAGAGATTTTTATTTCCGTGATGATTCAGCAGGTCTTCCACCACCTGAAACACAGATTAAAATTGATAAGCCAAACGCAGAGGGCATTGGTGAAATCCTTGTAAAAAGCGAAAGCGTAATGGTTGGCTACTATAAAAATGAAGAAGCAACTGCAAATGTAATAGTTGATGGTTGGCTCCATACAGGAGATTTAGGTTACCTTAAGGATGGCTTTATCTATATCACAGGCAGAGCAAAGGATGTTATCATAACTGCAAATGGTAAGAACGTATTCCCTGAAGAGGTTGAAAGATATCTTTCAAGAAGCCCATATATTGCTGAATGTATGGTTTACGGTAAGGGAGAGGGAACAAAGCTTGAAGTAAGTGCACACATTTTCCCACAGTTTGACGAAGTGGAAAAAGCTTTAGGCAAGGACTATACACAAGAAGCAATAAGAAAGCTCCTTGGCGACGAAATAAAAGCAGTAAATGAGCAGATGCCTGCCTACAAGAGAGTTACTGATTTCGACATCAGAGAAACTGAATTTGTAAAGACAACGACGAGAAAGATTAAAAGACACGCCAATTAACAGACACAAAAAAGTTGTTCTACCAACACCAAAGCTTTTCAGAGCTTTGGTGTTTTTGGGTTTTATTTACGAAAAAAGTCTTGACAAAAGAAAAAAACAGAGTTATAATGTGAAAAAATAAATTGAGAGGAAAAACAGTATGGCATTAATGTCTGTTGCAATGTTTACATACTTTATCAGCGTAGCCTTTTATTATGGTTATGCTTATTTTGGTATGAAAAAACTGCAAGCAAGATAAAAATTTACTGTTTTTATAAATGTGTATTAAAGTCTTACTTGCATTAGTGTAAGTAAGACTTAATTTTTTGATTAAAATTATATTATTAATTTTACAGGAGGTAAATATGAATATGAAATTTGCAAGAAAACTACCAATTCCACAGGACATCAAAGCTATGTATCCTGTAACGGATGAGATAACTGCTTTAAAGCAGGAAAGAGACGAGGAAATTAAAAAAATATTCAGAGGCGAATCAGATAAGCTTTTGTTAGTTATCGGCCCCTGCTCAGCTGACCACGAGGACAGCGTTATTGATTACATTTCAAGACTCAGAAAGGTATCGGACAAGGTTAGTGATAAAATTCTTATTGTGCCGAGAATTTATACCAACAAGCCGAGAACTACAGGTGATGGCTACAAAGGAATGCTTCATCAGCCTGACCCAAATAAAAAAGAAGATATGCTTGAGGGTGTTATTGCTATCAGAAAGCTCCATATCCGTGCAATACAGGAAACAGGCTTTACCTGTGCAGATGAAATGCTTTACCCTGAAAATCACAGATACCTTTCAGATTTGCTTTCCTACATTGCGGTAGGTGCCCGTTCGGTAGAAAATCAACAGCATCGTCTTGTTTCCAGCGGACTTGATGTTCCTGTAGGAATGAAAAACCCCACAGGCGGAGATATTTCGGTAATGATGAATTCAATTACTGCGGCACAGCATTGTCATACCTTCATATACAGAGGCTGGGAGGTTGAAAGCGAGGGTAATGAATACGCTCACGCAATACTTCGTGGTTATGTAAACAAACACGGACAGAGCTTGCCTAATTATCATTATGAAGATTTAATTCATCTTTGTGAAACCTATGCAAAAACAGACCTTAAAAACCCTGCAGTTATTATTGATACAAACCACGCAAACTCAGGAAAGCAGTATAATGAACAGGTAAGAATTGCAAAAGAAGTACTTCACAGCTGCCGCCACAGCAAAGATGTTAAAAAGCTTGTCAAGGGACTTATGGTTGAAAGCTATATTGAAGACGGAGCACAGAAAACAGGTGAATGTGTTTACGGTAAATCTATAACAGACCCATGCCTTGGCTGGGAAAAAACTGAAAGACTTATTCTTGACTTGGCTGAATTACTTTAATTTATGTAGGTTTATGTAGAACGACCTTTTCAAAATCTGACAAAGAAAAGGGAAGTTATATTTTTGTGAACGGATTGCAGACAGTACGAGGGTACGGCAATAATCCGTTCACAAAAAAGCAAGCAATACACAAAATTGATGATTATAGTAATTATGATCGGCGCAATCAATGTATTGAAGACATAACGCTTGCGGTAGAACGACCTTTTCAAAGTCAAAGCCCCCGGCCGAATTGCCGGGGGCACTAAATTACCTTATATATTTAAATTTCAATAAGTTTTTCGGTTAACTCTTTGGTGTATTCCAATAAATAACTTGCGTATACTGTACGCGTCCTGCCACCCGTTTAACCGTAAACTTAAGAGTCTTTTAATTTAAAACTGAAGTGTCCTTTGGACTGTCCTCCTATACATAATACTTTTAAACTAAAGTTCTTGGCGGACTCTCCTCCTGTTTGTTTATTTTTTGTCCTATACTGCTAAGATAGAGTTTCCTTTGGCGTATCCTCCGTATTCTTAGATTTTTTTACTTTTTACAAGTTCTAACCAATTAAATACTTTCATAGGCATCGCCCTTTCGAAAATGTTTAATTTCTAAAGTCTACCTCGTACATTGGAATCAACCTCTTTCTTCTTTCTTCACCTTCAAGATAATATATATGTGTGATAAAAATGTGAAAGAAATGTGAAAGAAAAACGAAAAAAATCATTTTTTCAAACCAAAATACACCATATTAGCACAAAATTTGGTGTATTTTTGCGTCCATACAAATTGCCCAAAACCTTGAAAAGCCAAAGCCTTGAGCAATTTACACCAAAAGATTAGCACAATATAATTATTTTTTGCACTTTTTAAGTTTTGTATATTTACGGATTATTCAGCCTTTACTTTAATCCAGAGTTCAGCACAGTATTGCTTTATTTCAGGAGGCTGATATCTGAAAAATTCGTCTTTTTCATTATCAAGTCTCGGAACGTACGCACTGATACCATCGTATTCTGTCTGGCTTATTTCATTGTAAACAGACTCAACAGGTGAAGAATAGCCGATTTCTACAGTATTGGCTGTGGCACTTTCTTCGGTGAGCATATAATCAATCCATTTATGGGCAAGGTCCCAGTTTCGACAGTCTTTGGTAATAACCATACCGTCAATCCAGAGATTGGTGCCTTCGTCGGGAGCGAAAAATTCAAGATTTTCGTTTTCTGACATAATGTATGCAGCATCACCTGAATAAACGATGGCGATAGCTTTGTTTCCGTTAATCATACTGTCGATAACTTCATCGCCTACATAAACAGGGTTCATAATGCTTTTTTGTTCAACAAGCCATTCATAGGCATCATAAATTTCAGCCTTGTTTGTGGTATTAAGGGAATAACCAAGCGCTTTAAGAGCAATCATAAAGGAATCTCTTTCGGAGTTGTACATATAAAGATTGTTCTTATATTTCGGATTTTTGAGTATTTCCCATCCGTCATTAAGGTCATTTTCGTCAACTATAGTTTTATCATAAAGGATACCTACGCTTCCCCAGAAATAGGGAATTGAATAGTTGTTTTCGGGGTCAAAGGGCTTATCAAGAAGATGTGGCATAACCTTAGAAAAATTAGCCAGCTTTGCTTTGTCAATTTTACTTAAAAAGCCTTCTTTTGAAAGACGTTCAATCATATAATCCGAAGGAATTATAATATCGTATCTTTCACCACTCATAATTTTAGTATACATTGATTCGTTTGAATCAAAGGTTTCGTAAATAACCTTGCAGTTATTTTCCTGCTCAAATTGTTCAACAAGAGAGTTATCTATATATTCTCCTGCGTTATATACCTTAAGTGTATTTTCTTTAGTGTTACTTAATATAACACTTAAAACTATCAGCACACAAAGCAAGCCTGATGAAACTATAGTAAATATCTTTTTAACTTTGGGCGAAATACTGTTTTTTAATTTGATAAACCATTGTTGCTTTTGCACTCTTGGTGCAATGTTAATAATAAATACAGCTACAACAATAACAAGTATAACAATAGTTGAAAGAGCATTGATAGTTGGATTAATACGTTTTGTTGCGTTATAAACTATCATAGAAATATTTTCAACACCGTTTCCGCTGACAAAGTAGGAAATTACAAAGTCGTCAATCGACATAGTAAATGCAAGGAGCATACCTGCATAAATGCCGGGTTTTAGCATAGGCACAATAACCTTGATAAGTGCCTGAAATGGTGTTGCACCCAGGTCAAGAGCTGCATTTGCCACATTTACATCAAGCTCACGCACTTTAGGATATACACTTGTGATAACATAAGGTGTACAAAAGCAGATATGAGCAAGAAGCATTGTAATATATCCCTTTTCAATCTTAAGGGATGTAAAAAGAATCATAAGACCGATTGCTGTTACAATATCGGGATTCATAATAGGAATATTGTTTATGTTCAAAATCCATTCTTTAAGGAATTTACGGCATTTGGAAAGACCGATAGCAGTAATTGTTCCTAAAACGGTTGCTACGATTGTAGCAATAATCGCAACGGAAACAGATACCCACACAGCCGACATAATCTGGGAGTCGTTTATCAATTCCGTGTACCATCTCAGAGAAAAACCTGCAAATTTCGAGAAGGATTTTGATGAATTAAAGGAAAATATCATTGTTATGATAATCGGCACATACAAAAAAGCAAAGCATAAAAGTATGTAAAGACCGGATGATATTTTTGAAAGCTTTTTCAATTTAAAATCCTCCCTTCCTTATTCTTTGTCAACTTTTTTCATCCAGCGAATGAGAAGCAGGATTATAACAGCAAGAACTAAAGATACAGCACTGCCGAAGTTCCAGTCTCCCCCCTCGATGAACTGTTTTTCAATAAGGTTACCAATAAGTATATACTGTCCTCCGCCTAAAATCTGTGGTATCATAAATGTGGAAACGGAAAGGAGAAAAACCATAATAATACCGTTTATAACACCGGGAATTGACAGCTTGAATATTACTCTTACAAAGGTCTGAAAATGAGTTGCACCTAAATCGTAGGACGCCTCAATAAGAGATTTATCCATTTTTGACAAAGATGTATGAATAGGTATTACCATAAAGGGCAAAAATTCGCAAATCTGTCCCACCATAACTGCAAAGTCGGTATACATAAGTCCCAGTGGCTCTAAAATACTTTTCCAGGCATAAATTCTTATAATCATATTTATCCACATTGGGATAGTAACCAAAAGTATAAGAAAGCTCTGCAATTTTTCGGAAAACCGACTTATGATATAAGCAAGGGTATAACCCAGAAAAAAGCAGATTATAACTGTTAAAAGTCCTAATTTAAAGGATTCAACAAACACCTCAACATAAACCTCATCGGCAAATTTGATGAAGTTATCAAGGGTAAACTGAATATTTAAAAGAGAGTTTCCGCTCTGTGTAAATGCATAAAGGAAAATCATAAGGAGCGGAATTACAATAAGCACCACAGACCATATAAGATACGGTCTTATGAGTTTTTTAAAGTAGCCCATAATATAAATATACATAGCCTTTCTGCCTACAAATAGTAATGAAACCTTTAGCACCGTATCGTAGGCTGATAAGGCGTTAATGGATATTTTGCCCATGTGCGTTTCGCCTGTGGCGAAAATATCGCACGGGCTTTTTAAATCGATTAACGTGATTTTTCACGTTAATACTCCTTATACATTACGTGAATATCTTCAGGACCGAAAATAAGACCTACCGTGCGTCCTGCATCGCAGTAATCGGTTGTGTGAATTATATATGTTCTTTCGGAAGTTTCAACACGTATCTCATAATGAACGCCTTTAAATACAATTGATTTAACCACACCTGTGATTTTTGCGTTTTCAGGAGCAGTAATATCAATATCTTCAGGACGGAGAACAACCTCAACATCTTCATTTGGCTTAAATCCACTGTCAACACACTCGAAATCGAACCCATCAAAGGATACAAGGTAGTCATTTTTCATAACACCTTCAACAATGTTTGACTCTCCTACAAATTCTGCAACAAAACGATTTTCAGGCTCGTTGTAGATATCTGTCGGTGAGCCGATTTGCTCTATATTACCACGGTTTAAAATAACTATGGTGTCGGACATAGATAAAGCTTCTTCCTGATCATGGGTAACGAAAATAAAGGTAATACCTACCTCTTTCTGAATTTTTTTCAGTTCGTTCTGCATTTCTTTACGAAGCTTGGCGTCAAGCGCACCCAAAGGTTCATCAAGGAGAAGAACTTTTGGTTCATTTACCAAAGCACGGGCAATGGCAACACGCTGCTGCTGACCTCCAGAGAGAGAAGTAACATCACGTTTTCCGTAGCCTTCAAGACCTACAAGCTTTAACATTCTTTCAACCTTTTGCTTTATGATCTCCTTTTCGGTCTTTTTAAGGGTAAGACCGAAAGCCACGTTTTCAAAAACGTTAAGATGAGGGAAAAGAGCATATTTCTGGAAGACTGTATTAAGCTCTCTTTTGTTAGGTGGAAGATTTGTAATATCTATTCCGTCAAAATAAACACTGCCCTCCGAGGGTGTATCAAAACCGCCAATAATTCTGAGCATGGTGGTTTTGCCGCAGCCGCTCGGCCCAAGCAGTGTGAAAAATTCATTCTTTTTGATTGACAAAGTAACGCGGTGAAGTATTTCTTCCACCCCGTCAAAGGTTTTGCTTACGTTTTCAAGACGTATGATTTCGTCGTTCATTTATCAATCCCCTTTCGTTATTTATGATAATTATATCATTTTTAGTAAAAAAATCAATACTTTTGTAAAATTTATTCTTCCTTGTTTTTGATTAAACGAAGATAGTTGTTAACATGGCCGCCGAATATAAGAATAAAGGAGCAAATGTACAACCACATCATAAGAACTATGACACCACCGAGGGCTCCGTAAACGATGGAGTAGTCGGCAATTTCACCTACATAGAAAGAGAAAATTGTAGACCCTGCGAGGAAAAGAATTTCAGCAATGGCAGCACCCGGAAGAGCTTCGGAAATCTTTATGCGTTTGGCGGGAGCAAACATATAGGTAATGACAAGGTCAACAAGGAAGATAATACCTGCTGCAATAACGGTAAGAAATTCCGAAAAGTAACCAAAACCAAAAAAATCTGCTACAAAACCTGCAATTACGTTTAAAGTGAATATGGCAACAAAGGATATGACAATCCCCACACCAAAGAGAATTGTTGCAAAGAGAGAAAGGATTCTGTTAATTATAAAATTTCTTTTTACAGCATCCTTGTGTCCACGTCTTATGGCATTTTTAACAGTTGTAACTATCATGGAAGCAGACCATATACCGATAACACAGGTAATAAAGGTCTGCCAGGATTCTCCCGAAAGGCTTTCAAGCTCAAAAAGTATAATGCTGTAGCCCTGAGGCGGGAAAAAGTGGTACAGCATATCCATAATCGCTTCATTGGATATGGAAAAAAGTGCTGCCAGACGTATTATAAGATACAAAAACGGGAAAAGAGAAAGTATCGAATAAAAGCCTACCTGAGATGAGTAGGCGAAAAGCTTTTGGCTTGATATATATTTTACAAAATTCACGATTTTTTCTGTAAACTTCATTTTTTTCGCTCCTTGACAATATTTCACAAATATTGTATATTATATATAAGTATGACTCAAAATGTAGTGTTTTATTTTAGTATAGTTTTTAAGATACAGTTTTAGTATACACTAAAATTTCCACATTGTAAAGAAAGGTATGAAAATTATTGAAAAATAATAATTACGGAAATGAAAGTATAACATCACTTAAGGGTGCCGACAGAGTAAGAAAAAGACCTGCCGTAATATTCGGCTCTGACGGACTTGACGGTTGTCAGCACGCAGTTTTTGAAATACTTTCCAACTCTATCGACGAAGCGAGAGAGGGATATGGTAAAATTATAACTCTTGAACGTTTCGGCGACGGAAGTATAAAGGTCTGCGATATGGGACGAGGTGTTCCTGTTGACTGGAACGAAAAGGAACAGAGATATAACTGGGAGCTTGTATTTACCGAGCTTTATGCAGGAGGTAAATACAGTAACGATTCGGATAATAACTATGAATTTTCTCTCGGTCTTAACGGCCTTGGTGCCTGTGCTACACAGTATTCCTCCGAGTATATGGACGTTGCGGTACGCAGAGACGGATTTTTGTACTCTCTTCATTTCGAAAAGGGTGAAAATGTAGGGGGACTTACAAAGGTTGAGGAAGCATATAAGCATACAGGAACCGAAATCACCTGGAAGCCTGATAAAGAGGTTTTCAATGATATAAATATACCTTCTGAATATTTTTGTTCTGTTATGAGAAAACAGGCAGTGGTAAATCAGGGAATTAAATTTAAATTTATAGACCACGCAGAAAAGACTAATTACGAATATGTTTACCCTAACGGTATTGTTGACTATATAGCCGAAATTATGGGTGAAAAGAGCTTTTCGGAAATTAAGTATATTGAAGCAGAAAGAAAAGGCAGAGACCGTGAAGACAAAAAGGATTATAAGGTGAAAATGAGCTTTGCATTCTGCTTTAACAATGAGGTAAATCTGCTTGAATACTATCATAACTCCAGCTTTTTAGAGCATGGCGGCTCTCCCGATAAGGCAGTAAGAAACGCCTTTGTTTATGCTGTGGATAAAGCGATAAAGGCACAAAACAAATATAATAAAAACGAATCTAAAATCACCTTTGCAGATATAGAAGACAGCCTCATTTTGGTTTCCAACTCATTTTCCACTCAGACAAGCTACGAAAATCAGACCAAAAAGGCTATAACCAATAAATTCATTCAGGATGCAATGACTGAATTTTTAAAGGAGCAGCTTGAAATTTATTTTGTTGAATATAAAGCCTATGGCGATAAGTTTATCGACCAGGTGCTTATAAACAAACGTTCAAGAGAAAACGCAGAAAAAGCAAGAGTATCATATAAAAAGAAGCTGACAGGTAATACATCCGTTACCGACAGAGTACAAAAGTTTGTTGACTGCCGAACAAAGGACAAGTCAAGACGTGAGCTTTACATCGTGGAAGGCGACTCTGCTCTCGGCTCCTGTAAGCAGGGACGTGATGCTGAGTTTCAGGCAATAATGCCTGTAAGAGGTAAAATCTTAAACTGCCTTAAGGCAGACTACAATAAAATATTTGCCAGCGAAATAATTACTGACCTTATAAAGGTTTTTGGTTGCGGTGTGGAAATCAAATCAAAGCATAAGGACGATAAGATGTTCAATCTCGATGACCTTAGATGGAACAAAATTATTATATGTACTGATGCCGACGTAGACGGTTTCCAGATCAGAACTCTTATTCTTACACTGTTTTACACCCTTGTACCCACCCTTATAAATGAGGGAAAGGTGTTTATTGCAGAATCTCCTCTTTTTGAAATATCAACTTCAAAGGAAACATATTTTGCCTATAATGAAAGCGAAAAGGTGCAGATTCTTGAAAAAATCAAGGATGAAAAATACACAATCCAACGTTCCAAGGGTCTTGGCGAAAATGAGCCTGAAATGATGTGGCAGACTACTATGAATCCCGAAACAAGACGTTTGATTAAGGTTATGCCTCAGGATGAAGAAGTAACAAAGGAAATGTTTGACCTTCTTTTAGGGGACAACCTTGCAGGAAGAAAAGAATTTATTTCCGAATTCGGAAGCAAATATCTTGAGCTTGCGGATTTATCGTAATTTTGAAAGGAAAAACATATGGAAAATCAGTTCAACTATACAGAACAAAAAATAGCCGAAACTCTGGAAACAAACTATATGCCTTATGCAATGAGTGTTATAGTTTCACGTGCCATTCCCGAAATTGACGGGTTTAAGCCATCTCACAGAAAGCTCCTTTATACAATGTATAAGATGGGACTTTTGAAAAACCAGAGAACAAAATCTGCAAACGTTGTGGGTCAGACGATGAAACTGAACCCTCACGGTGATATGGCAATTTATGAAACAATGGTACGTCTTACTACAGGTAACGGGTCTCTGCTTCATCCTTTTGTTGACTCAAAGGGTAACTTCGGTAAGCAGTATTCAAGGGATATGGCATTTGCCGCTTCCCGTTATACAGAGGTTAAGCTTGCAGATATAAGCAAGGAAATTTTTGCAGACCTTGACAAGGACGCAGTTGATTTTCAGGACAACTACGACGCAACCTTAAAGGAGCCTGTTCTTCTTCCTGTTACCTTCCCCAACATCTTAGTTAACCCTAATAAGGGTATTGCAGTTGGTATGGCAAGTGAAATCTGTTCCTTTAACTTAAAGGAGATATGCGAAACAACCATCGCTCTTATGCGTGATGCAAATCATGATATTATAACTACCTTAAAAGCACCTGATTTCCCCGGGGGCGGTGAGCTTTTGTATAACGAAGAGGAAATGCGTTCTATTTACGAGACAGGACGCGGAAGCTTTAAGGTAAGAAGCAAGTATACCTACGATAAAAAGAATTCGGTAATAGAAATAACCAAAATTCCTTATTCAACCACATCGGAAGCAATTATCGAAAAGATAATCGAGGGTATTAAAGCAGGTAAGTATAAGGAAATAAACGATGTCCGTGATGAAACGGATAAAACAGGTCTTAAAATCGCTATAGATGTAAAGAAGAGCTGTGATGTGGAAAGACTTATGACTCTTCTTATGAAAGCAACTCCCCTTTGCGACAGCTTCAGCTGTAACTTTAACATTTTAGTTAACGGTTCACCAAAGGTTATGGGAGTAAGGGAAGTTTTAAATGAATGGGTTAAGTTCAGAATAAGCTGTGTTTCCAGAAAACTGCAGTTTGATTTAGCTAAAAAGGAAGCTCGTGTTCATCTTCTTCACGGTCTTGAAAAAATTCTTCTTGATATTGATAAGGCAATAAAAATTGTCCGTGAAACGGAAAAGGATGCCGATGTTGTGCCTAATCTTATGGCAGGCTTTGGCATAGATAAGCTTCAGGCTGAATATGTTGCTGAAATAAAACTTCGTAATTTAAATAAAGAATATATCCTTAAAAATATAAAGGATATTGCAGATTTGCAGAGAGAGATTGAAGAAATTAAAATTACTCTTGAAAGCGAAAGAAGAATAAAAAAAGTTATCAGCCGTGAGCTTGAGGATATTGCCAAAAAATATGGCAGCGAAAGAAAAACACTTATCGTTGATGCAAGTGAAGCAAAATCAGAATCAATAACTGCAGAAAGCTTTATTGACGATTATTCCCTTAAGCTGTTTCTTACAGACAGAGGCTATATAAAGAAAATCAGTCTTGTTTCTCTGCGTTCAAGCGGAGACCAAAAGCTTTTAGAGGATGACTTTATTGTACAGGTGGAGGAAACTACAAACAAAAACGAAGTTCTTCTCTTTACCAACAAATGTAATGTATTCAAGGTAAAGGTTTACGATATACCTGAAGCAAAAGCAAGTCAGGTGGGTGAATACTTAACAAATCTTTTAGGTCTTGGTGAGGGCGAAAGAGTTGAAAAAATGGTTGTTGCCAACGATTACAAAGGCTTTATGCTCTTTGGCTTTGCAGACGGAAGAATTTGCAAAGTGCCCCTTACATCTTACGTAACAAAAACAAACCGAAAAATGCTCACATCTGCTTACAGCTCCCACTCTCCTATGGTTTCTGCATTGTTCCTTGCTGAAGAAACAGATATAGTAGCCTTCGGCTCAAATAACAAAGCATTTGTATTCAATTCGGTACTTGTTCCCGAGAAAACCACAAGAAGCTCACAAGGTGTTAAAAGCTTTAACCCGGGTAAACGGGGAACAATGACCAAAATAGATACCGTAGCAAACTGGGGCATAGAAGATAATAAAATCTATCGTTTCAAAAACCTCCCTTCAGCAGGAACAAAGCTAAAGGAAGAGCACATTAAAGATAATCCCCAATTATCATTTGACGAATGATAAAAAAGTTCATAACCACAAAAAACCTGTAGCAAGATTAAATTATTTTGCTACAGGTTATATTTTTGCTTGTATGTTATAAAGTTTCAGCGAAACGGACTGCCGACATTGCGTCGCTTCCGTAGAAGTCGGCACCCATTGAATCTGCGTAGGTTTTGGTAAGAACTGCGCCTCCTACCATTACCTTGCACTGTGGATATTTTTCTTTTAAAAGCTTAACTGTTTCTTCCATTGCGGGCACAGTTGTTGTCATAAGAGCACTTAAGCCCACAAGTCTTGCTTTTTCCTTTATGGCAGTGTTTAGAATTTCTTCTGCTGAAACGTCTTTACCTAAATCTACTACATTATAGTCGTAGTTTTCCAAAAGAACCTTTACTATATTTTTTCCGATATCGTGGATATCCCCTTTTACTGTGGCGATAACAATTGTATATTTTTTAGGTCTGGCTTCGCCGATGTTGGCAAGCTTTTCTTTTATAACATCAAAAGCTGATTTTGCCGCTTCAGCACTCATAAGAAGCTGAGGAAGGAAAATTTTGTTTTCCTCAAAGCCTTTTCCTACATAATCAAGAGCAGGAATTATGCAGTTGTTTATTGTTTCAAGGGGAGTTGATTTCTCCAGAACCAATCTTGCGTAAGATTGAGAATCTTCCTTAAGTCCTTTTTTAATTGAATATATAAGCTTTTCGCTAGTGTCTGCTTTTGTTTCTTCTGCAGTACTTGTTTGAGGAGCCTGATTTGACGCATAGGAAATATATTTTTCGAAGTTTTCGTCCATGTCGCAAAGAGCAAGAGTGCTGTAGTAGGAAGAAAGCATATTTTCACTGAAGGGATTCATAATAGCAGCTGAAAGTCCCTTTGAAATTGCCATGGTGAAAAAGGCTGAATTTATCATATTTCTTTCAGGAAGACCAAAAGAAACATTTGAAACGCCAAGGCTTGTTTTAATTCCCATAGCAGTAAGCTTTTCTATACACTCCAGAGTAACAAGAGCAGATTTTGAATCGGAGCTTACCGTCATTGCAAGAGGGTCAACAATTATGTTGTTTTTGCTTATATTATATTCTTTTGCCTTTTCTATTATTTTTTTCGCAATTTTAATTCTTCCCTCAGCAGTTTCGGGTATTCCGCTTTCGTCAAGAGTAAGAGCAATAACAACGCCTCCGTATTTTTTGGCAAGCGGGAAAATTTCCTCCATAACTTCATTCTTTCCGTTAACGGAATTAATTAATGCTTTACCGTTATATGCCCTTAACGCACTTTCCATAGCTTTTGCGTTTGTAGTGTCAAGCTGCAGTGGTAAATCGCAAACAGCTTGAAGATTTTTTGTAACCTCAGTAAGCATTTTAACTTCATCAATTTCGGGCAGACCTACATTTACGTCAAGAACCTCTGCTCCCTTTTGTGCCTGATTTAAGCCTTCGTTTAAAATATATTCCATATCGTTATCACGAAGTGCCTGCTTGAAAACTTTTTTGCCTGTAGGATTAATTCTTTCTCCGATTAAAACAGGGGTTTTATCAAAAAGCACACCGTGGGTATATGAGCTTATTACAGTTAAACTTTTATCTTCAGGATATTTATACATCAAATATTGCGTAAGACTTTTTGTTTTTTCTATATAGGAAGGTGAAGTTCCGCAACACCCACCGAGAATACAGGCACCCATAAGGGCAATTTCTTTCATATATTCTGAAAATTCTTCTGCGTTTATTCCGTAAGAGGTTTTCCCGTTTTCGTAAACAGGCAAGCCTGCATTGGGATTTACAATAACAGGAACTGATGCATATTTAAGGTACTCCTTTATAACAGGCATCATTTTGTCAGGACCTAAACTGCAATTAATACCGATAGCATCAACACCTAATCCCTCAAGAAGCGAAACCATAGCAAGAGGAGTTGCTCCTGTCATTAATTTGCCTGACATATCGTAGGCGTTGGTAACAAAAACAGGCAAACTGCAATTTTCTTTTGCTGCAAGAACTGCCGCTTTCGTTTCAAGAGAGTCGTTCATTGTTTCAATTAAAACTAAATCAGCTCCTGCTTTTACACCGATTTTAACGGTTTCGGCAAATATTTCAACAGCCCTTTCAAACTCCAAATCTCCTAAAGGTTTTATCAGCTTGCCGGTAGGGCCGATGTCAAGGGCAACAAATTTTTTCGGAGTATTGTTTTCAAAAACAGCTTCCTTTGCGATGGCAATACCGCCTGCAACAATTTCTTCAAGCTCTTCTCTGGAAAATTTCAAAAGATTTGCACCGAAAGTATTGCTTTTTATTATGTCGGCACCTGCTTTTAAATAGCTTAAATGAATATCCAATACAACCTGTGGCTTTTGTATATTCCATCTTTCGCACATTTCTCCGGCTAAGAGTCCCTTTTCCTGAAACAAAGTTCCGTATCCACCGTCAAAGTAAAGTCTTTTGTTTTTTATTAAATTAACTAAATCCATAATTTAACCTCTTTTGTAAATACATTCTTTTTTATTACACATCTCGCACCCTGACAGATTACAGCTTGTATCTTTTTTGCTTACACCCATAACTGCAGTTATCGATTTTACGGGAACCATTAAAAGGGAGTCAGTAAGGGTAATGCCTGTAAGCTTTTGGGCAGATAAAATATCGAGTATATTTTTCTGATATTCAAGAGAAAAATCTCCGTAGCCCGGACTGAATCTCGGTCGAAGATAATTGTTGTTTTTTATTTCTTCTTCTGCAACTTTTTTACAGAATAAATTACACAATGCCTCGGTAATTGCAGTTCCTGCTCCCTGAGCGATTACTGCCCTTGAGGGAGAAAGGGTAAGATATTTGTTGATTATTCTGTCAATTTCAATTCCTGCAGTTGCAGCAAATACATATACACTTTCGCAATCCTTTAAATTCTTTTGGAGATTTTTTGAATTTATAGGCTCTCCAAGAAAATTAAGAGTGTCGTTTTCCAAAGAAATTTTTGTGTAGCAAAGAGTAGGTGTAAACGCATTTTCAACTTCTTTTTTTACTTCAATAACAGCCTTTTGAAGATTTTTGTCGTTATTCTCTTTTATACCCGAATAACGGTAAACATCTTTTATGTCCGTTTCGATTTTTTCATTAATACTGAACAAATATACCATTTTATCAGAAATCCTTTTTCACATCTCCTCTTGCGCAAACTACCTCGTAGCCCGCCATAGAGACTGTCTGTTTTAGCTTTTCCACTGATTCGGCAGCTTCCTCGTCGGTGGCAATTTTATCTTTATAAAGAGCATATAGTGCCCGTACATTCTTAGGAGAAAGATTTGGCATAACTACATTTGCCCCTGCTTTAAGTCCCATCTGTCTGCCCTCAGGATGAATAGTTCCCAGCGCTGTGGTAGATGGGATAAGAGCATAAGGGAATATAAGTCTTAAAATTGAAATAAGGCGAAGAGTAAGATATAAATCTCCGCTTTTATATTCTTTAAAGGGAGTATCGTGGTGAGTAATATATGGCCCTATTCCAATCATTTCAGGTTTAAGCTCCTGTAAAAATCTCAGGTCGGCAATAATGTTATCAGTTGTCTGGAAAGGCGAGCCTACCATAAAACCTGAACCTGTCTGAAATCCTATTTCTTTTAAGTCAAAAAGACACTTTTTTCTGTTTGACAGACTCATACAATCGGGATGAAGCTTGTTGTAATGGTCTTCTGTTGCAGTTTCGTGGCGAAGCAAATATCTGTTTGCGCCTGCCTCAAAGTAGCGTTTATATGAAGATTTTTCTTTTTCTCCCAAAGAAAGAGTTATAGCACAATCAGGATAGGTCGTTCTTATTTTCGACACCACCGAGCAAATAACGTCATCGGTAAAGGCAGGGTCTTCGCCCCCCTGCATAACAAAAGTGCGAAACCCTAAAGAATAACCAATTTCGCAACAGGATAAAATTTCATCTTCTGTCAGACGGTAACGACAAAGGTTTTTATTTTCCCCTCTTATGCCGCAATAGTAGCAATTGTTTTTGCAGTAGTTGGAAATTTCGATAAGACCTCTTATATAAACATCTTTTCCGTAAACATTCTGTCGGACTTTATCGGCAGTTTCATACAAAACGGAGTCGTATTTGTCTGTGGTAAGTAATTCTTTAAATTCTGCATCTGTTAAATTTTTGGTTTTTAAAAGCTTGTTTATCAATACAATCATCCTATTAAATTAATTATTGAGCAAATAAGTATTGGCATGAAAATTGCAGGAATATAATCCCCTGTTTTAATCTTTTTAATTCCTGTAAGATTGCATGCAATAATAAGAAGAATTATAGAGCCTACGGTGTTCATCGGACCAAGCGCTCCCGAAACCTCGAGAAAAGGTCTTATAATTGAAGCAAGAAAAACAAGAAGTCCCTGAAAAATTAATACAAAAATTGCCGAAAGCATAACCGAAAAACCGTATTTTGTACTAAGGCAGGTTGAAGAAACCAAGTCAAGCAACGATTTAATAAGGAGCGTTATGTGGCAGGACAGTACAAGATAGTTTTGAGTGTTTGAGGCACTTTCAAAGGAGCCTAAAACTGTCATAGAGCCAATACAGAAAATCAGACACGCAGTAACAAAACCTACTGCAGGATTTTCTTTTGTATCGTGCTTTGTCGGGAGCTTTGAGATAATTATGTTTCCGAGAGAATTAAGCCTGTCATCAAGCTTGAAAAATATACCGATAAGCACGCCTGCAACCATAGACACAACGCAAATAAGAGCGTCAGTTTTTGTTTCAAGGGAAACAAGGCCTCCTGCAGAGGCGAAAACTGTACAAAAGCCAAGACAAACCATAAGCTTTGAAGAAAGACTTTCTTCACCGTCAGCTAATACAGTTTTGTTGGAATACTTTCTTATCAAAAGACCCAAAAGACTTCCTGCAATTACAGTTAAAGTGTTCATTAAAACACCAAAATACGCAAACATTAATTCCACCTCAAAAGTATTTTATCACTTGATTTTGTGTGTGTCAACTTGATTTAGCGTATAAATTATGTTAAAATTTCATTGGTGATTACATTGATAGAGATTTTGTACGAAGATAAAGATATAGTTGCAGTAGTTAAACCTGTAGGAATTTCCTCTGAAAATGAGATGGTTGTCATCTTAAAGGAGCAATTAAACAGCGAAATTTATCCCCTTCACCGTCTGGATAATCCCGTGGGGGGAGTAATGGTTTATGCAAAAAATAAAGCTGCGGCAGCAAAAATGAGTAAAAAGATTTCTGAAAACCTGGACTTTTCAAAAACTTATTTACTTGTTTGCGAAGGAACATTTGAAGAAAAAACTTCGGATATGGAGGATTTGCTCTTTAAAGATTCAAAGAAAAACAAAAGCTTTGTAGTAAAAAAAGAAAGAAAAGGTGTAAAAAAAGCCTCTCTTTCCTATACGGTATTAAAAGAGGCTGTTTTTAAAGAAAAAATGTGTTCGCTTGTGTCCGTTACCCTTAAAACAGGGCGAAGCCACCAGATAAGAGTTCAGTTTTCAAGCCGAAAGCATCCCTTGGCAGGCGACGGAAAGTACGGAAGTAAAATAAATTGCCCAATAGCATTGTTTTCCCACAAAATAGAAACTATGGGAATGGCTTTTACCAAAAACCCACTCTATGAAGAAATTCCGTGGTGCGTGTTTTAACGTATATATTTAAAATCTATGCTTAAATCTTCATTAAATTTAAACATATAGCTTACAATTCCATAACCCCCAAAGCCATTCATTGCTTCGGCTTTACCAAATACAACAAGCTTTCCATCCTCGTTGTACCAATAATCTATTTCGGTGTAATCCGGCCAGATTGCGGTAGACGGGGATTTTAACTGCAAGGAAACCTGTTCTTTGATGATGGGGTAAAGCTCTTTCTTTTGCTCGTCTGTAACCTTTTTGTTTTTGTTTTCCATCTTTTGCTGTTCAACATATTCATTGTATTTTTGTTGAGCTTCCTTTTCTAAATTGTTGATAGTAGCTGTATCATCAGCTGAAAGCTTGTGCCAGTCTCTTGCGTTTTTACATTCCTGTATTGCTTCAAGATAAAGTCCTTTGCTTATCATATTTTTTATCTGATTTATATTTGCAGAAATGTCATCAAAAACTTCAACCTGTACTCCGTCGAAGCTTTCATCGTAAATGTTTACAGTGTTTGTATTTCCGTCCCAAAGCACAGTACATTTAAATGCTTCGGATACAGCTCTTAAGGGAACAAGAGTTCTGTTGTTATGCAAAACAGCAGGAGAATCTAAAGGAATTTTTCTCATATTTCCGTAAACCATATATGAAGAGCCTATTGTAATAGAAATATTTATGTATCCTTTCATCACAAATGCAGTGTTGGTTTCATCATCCCAATCTACAACAGCACCAAGCTTTTCAAATATAGCTCTCATGGGAACCATCGTTCTTCCGTTCATTAATACAGGGTCTACATCAAAATTGATTTTTTCATTATTCATATATACACTGATGCTTTGATTTGCGGATATGAATAAAGGTAAAGTCAATAAAAATGTAACAGACAGAATAAAAGAAATGAGTTTAATGTGTTTTGGGGTTTTCATTATAAAAATCTCTCCTTAAATAAAAAATGCGCCTGCCGAAGCAAGACGCATAAAAAACGCAAACTCCGACAGTCGCGAAACCAATTTATACAGTATGAGATATACACATATGCTGATAAATGGAATTTGCGTTTTTAACAAATTCAAATATCAACATATGCAGAAATAAGTATATTATACAAAAAATATACCTCAACACTGTATAACTTATTAAATTGGTTTCGCATTTATTATTTTACTACGATTTTTAAGTTTTATCAATAGTTTTTACAGAAATTATGAGATTTTTATTAATTACTTAATTTTCGCAAAAAAAACAGGAATGTAAAAAACTAAGTTTTTACATTCCCAAATTTTATATATTAAGACGGGACTTAATGGTTTCCATATATTCCGTGGGAGATTTATTTTCGTGCTTTTTGAAGAGTCTGCTGAAATAGTGCAGTGATGAAAAGCCTACCATTTCGGCAATTTCCGTTAAGTTCATATTTCCTTCACGCATAAGCCTTTTTGCTTCCTTTATTTTTAAGGTGTGGATATAATTGACAACAGTTATACCATACACTTTTTTAAAGGAATAGCAAAGGCTTGTTTTATTGGTATTAAACAAAAAGCAAAGCTCGTTTAAAGATATGTTTTCTCTGAAATTCTCGGTAATATAATCGTAAATCTCATAAATCTTTTTATCAAGTGCAGAAATTTTTTCGTTATGAACCTCATGAAGGTTAGAACGCACAAGCTCTATTAGGAATGTTTCCATTTTGAGCTTTATCATCTGGTCTGCACCGAAAAGATATTCTTTTCTTTTTTTCATATCCTTCTGGTCAGGAATATCGTAAGGCGGAAGAAAAACAAGTCTTCCTTCCCTTATGATTTCTGTTAAGATTTTCTGCAGTTCTGCAGTAAGCGTAGCAGGAGTTGATGAAAAGACATCCAGCTCCGTTGATTTACACTCAAATCCAATAATAATTACGTTTGGAGCATTATCATCTCCACTTGTGAGAGAATGAATTTCATCCTCTTTGTGGATAATAAGCTGATTTTTCTTTAATTCCCCCGAAAAGTTTTCAGCTTTAACGGAAATTTTTCCGTTATCCACATATACAAGCTCCCTGAATGAATGACTGTTTTTAGAAGTATTGTACTCCTTGGTAAACTCATAGTAATGAATGTTTGCAATTTTTGAAACATCCAGAACCTTTTCAAACCGCTTTAGTTTGAATTCCATATTCTCTTTCCCCTTACGCAATTGCTTAAAGACCTTCAAAAGGTCAAAACTCTTTCCTTTTTTTATGATAGCATAAAATTGTCGTTTGTCAAGAATTTTTTTGTGTCAAAGTAAAATATTTGTAATATTGTGTAAACGAAATTTAATATAGTCTAAATACAGATTTCTTATTTTAAGGTATAATTTAGATACATTATATAATAGAAAGGGATGTTTTTATGAAGAAAAGAATGTCAAGAATTACAGCAATAATTGTAGCGCTTGCTATGCTGTTTTCCTTTGCATCCGTAAGTGCTCAGGAGGTGTCTGAAAACCCAAGGGTAACAGGCTCTCTTGAATTTGAAGACCCTGCGTTAAAGCTCATTATTTATGTAGCGCCTGACGGAGACGACAAAAATGCAGGAACAATTGAAGAACCTCTTGCTACAATGGTTGGTGCAAGAGACAAAATCCGTGAAGTTAAGAATACAACAGGACTTCCAGAGGGGGGAGCGGTTGTGTATTTCCGCGGCGGAACTTATGAAATCAGAGAAGGTATGACTTTTACAGGTCAGGACTCAGGAACTGAGAACGGAAGAATTATATACAGAAACTATCCTGGTGAAACAGTTGATTTCGTAGGAGCAGCTTCTCTTTCCTGGGATGATTTTGAAAAGGTAACCGATAAGAAGATTTTGGACAAAATTATAGATGAAAATGCAAAAGACCACATTTACAGCCTTAATTTAAAGGAATATGGTTTTACAAATCTTCAGGCACCTGTATGGCCGGGACCTTATTCCTATTGGGGGGACCTCATGAAGCTTCTTACTCCAAAATACGGAATAACCAAACCTGCAACAAAGTCATCGGAGCTTATTGTAAACGGAAAATCAATGACTATTGCAAGATATCCTAACGACGGACTTATTGAGATTGCTGAAGTAATTGAAGCAGGCTGGGATCCGGGAAGTCTTATGCAGGACGGTAAGCAGATTATGGATGAAGAGGCACCTGCTACCGAATTTATCGTTGATGACGACAGAGTTAAAAACTGGGTTGGCGTTGAAGGTGCGATTATGTACGGTACTTTCTGCTACTCATGGGGGTCTCACGCAACAGAGCTTGGGGAAGTTGTTGCTGAGGATAATATAATAAAGGCAAAATATCCTATGTGGTATCCTACAAGAACAGGTCAGAGCTTTTATGTGTTTAACCTGATTGAAGAAATGGATATGCCCGGCGAATATTATGTTGACGTAGAAGAAGGTATTCTTTATATCTACGAGCCTGAAGAAGAAGTTCGTGAGGTTGCATACACAACTCTTGAAGATATTATGATTCTTCTTGACGGGGCAAATTATCTTACATTTAAAAACATTAATATGAAGTATATGAAGAACCGTGCGTTCCAGTTTTCAAATAACCACGATTGTGAGCTTATAGGAGCAGAAATTTCATATACAAGCAACACCTTTGCAACATATGTATTCGGAAATAACAATAAGGTACTCGATTGCTATTACCACGATAACGATGGCGGCGTTGAGGTTGCAGGCGGAGACAGAGCAACTCTTACACGCAGTAATAATCTTCTTGAAAACTCAAAGTTTGAAAGAAATGACAGACTTTCATCTACATATTCTGCCGGTGTTGGTATAACACGTTGTGGTAATATTGTAAGACATTGCGATATTTCAGATGCAGACCATCTTTTGATTTCCTATTCAGGTAACTATCAGGAGCTTTCCTACTGTGATATATGGGGAGCGTGTCAGAACGCTGACGATATGGGTGCCATTTATGCAGGACGTGATATAACACAGAGAGGAAACATCATTAATAACAACTACATCCATGATATCGGCGGCGGAGATGCTATGGGTTCAAACGGATGCCATGGTATATTCTTAGATGACTGGTGGTCAGCTGCCAAAATGGAAGGTAACGTATTTGCAAACATTCTTGACGGGGCAGCAATAATGCTCGCAGGAAGCTATAATGAAATGAACAACAATATGGTTATTAACTGTATGGAATCATTCAGATTAACACGTTCATTCAACTACGGAAATCCTGATGACTTTGTAGTATTTCAGGAAAAGGCAGAGTCAGTACCTGTTAAGAGTGAGCTTTGGATGAATGCTTTCCCCGGAATTGAAAATTGTATTGATGAAGAAGGCAAGCCTGATATGAATAATCATATTGTGGCAACTAATAACCTCTTCTACGATGCACCCCTTCCGACAACATCAGAGCAGGTTGCAGCAACTGCTGTTCTTGAAAACAATGTAGTGTTTGAAAAGAATCCGGGCTTTGTGAATAAAGCACAAGGAAACTATCAGTTAAACGAAAACGCAAGAGTGTTCAGAGAAATGGAAAACTTCCAGCCTATTCCTTTTGACAAAATGGGTATGTATACCGACAGAGCAATGGACAAGATAAAGGATGCTTATGTGTTTAGTATAGGCAGCAGGTATATGCTCCAAAACGGTGAAAAGGTAGAAAGCAACAAAACAGAAGCAATCGTTCTTAACGGTACGATGTATGTTCCATTGAGAACAGGTGCTCAGGCAGTTGGTGCTACAGTTGAGTTTAACGAAGCTGACGAAAAAGTAAATGTTTCAAACGGAGCAAAGACTGTTGAATTTATAAGCAATGGTACACTCGGCAGCATAAATGTTAATGGTGAAACATATAACCTTAAAAAATCAATAGAAAACATCGGCTATACAAACTATATCTCTGTAGAAGACCTTGCTGATATTTTTGAAAAATATCTTGTAACTGATAATGATATAACAGTTATCAGCTCAACAGATGCATTATTTGACAAAACAGAAGACGCAGGACTTTTAAGATATATTGGAGAACAGATTAAGATATACTAAAATAAAAAACTGTTGGAATGTATTGTTCCAACAGTTTTTTACATTCCCATCTTGTTATGAAAGTAAATTCTTGTAATATCGTGCAAATAAAATTTAAGATAATCTAAATACAAATTTACTTATTAGTGCTATGATTATTATAGTGTTACTATGTAATAAAAGAAAGGATGGTAATTATTATGTCAAGAATATGTATACCCGATTACGAGTATAAGGAAAGAATTGCAAGAGCTGCAAAGTTAGTTCGTGAAAAAGGACTCGACGTTATGGTTGTTTGCAGCACAGAATCTGATTATGCAAACGCAAGATATTTCAGCGGTTTCTGGCCTCTTTTTGAAAGAGCAGGTGTTGCTATTTCCGCAAGTGGCGAAGCTGCACTTATGGTTGGCCCTGAATGTATCATTTTTGCAAAGGACGTTTCAGGTTCAAGAATTGAAAAGATTTTCTGCTTAAGAGAATTCCGTGAATCAGCTGACCCTTCATATCCTGAACTTCATGCTGATACATTTAAGGATGTTTTCAAAGCAATCGGCGTAACAGGCGAAAATATAAAAATCGGTCTCGGAAGCTATGTTGAATGTACACTTCCTATTTATGAAGGCTTAAAGGATAACTTCCCTAAGGCTGAAATCGTTAAGTGCAACGAAATTATGGTTGAACTCCGTAAAATCAAGAGTGCAAACGAAATCGCTTGTATTCAGGAAGGTTTCAGAATTGTTGATATCGCAACAGACGAAGTTATCAGAAACTTAAAGCCTGGTGTAACAGAATTACAGATGGTTGGTATTGCTCAGAGAGTTATTTATGAAGAAGGTGCAGAATACGAAGGTCTTCCTATGTATGTATTCAGCGAAAAATCAACAAGCCATGCAATCAGCCGCAGCGGTTACAGAACAATCAACAAGGGCGATATCGTTCAGCTTAACCTCTCTGCTAAGATTGACGGTTATTCACCTGCAATCGGTCTTCCTGTTGTTATGGGTAAACTTGAAGGCGAAAGAAGAAGAGTTGTTGAATTCTGTAAGAATGCTCATGACTGGACAATTGACCAGTTAAAAGCAGGTGTTATGGCTTCAAGTGTTGCTAAGGACTTCTACAAGATGTATGTTGACAACGGTTTTGAAAAGAACTTTGTTTACGGCCCTTGCCATGGTACAGGTATGATTGAAGTTGAAGCTCCATGGATGGAAACATCATCAGATTATCCTCTTGAAGAAAATATGACATTCCAGGTTGATACATTTATCATGGGCGACGGCTTTGGCTGCAGATGGGAAATCGGTGCAGCTATCACTAAAGACGGTTGCAGAAAGATGACAGATTACCTCAAGAAAGGAATTATAGAACTCGATGTATAATAAAACCTTGGGAAAATTGAATTGGATTATACCTGACTGTGAGCTTCCTCAGGAGGGCGAAGGTGTAGCAAAGGGTCATGAATCCGTAATTATCGTAAATGATTCAGATGTTGATGCTGAAATTTTAGTAAGCATTTACTTCACCGACAAAGAACCTTACACAAATATCAGATGGAAGGTCGGCGCAAAAAGAGTAAAATGCTTCAGAATGAACAATGTGGAGCATATGGATGGTTTCAAAGTTCCTTTTGAAACACAGTATGCTATGAAAGTATCAAGTAATACTCCTATTGTACTCCAGTATGGCAGACTTGATAACACTCAGCCAAATCTGGCATTTTACACAACACTCGGCTATGCAGAGTAAATAAAATTACATAATTTCAGGGGCGGATGTCTGCACCCGTCTGTATGGGCGATGCATCTGTGCCCCTGTTTTTATTAACCAAGAAAGGAAGTAAAAATTATGGAATTTAATATGAGCTTTCCAAAGGAATTTAACAATGTTAAGGAAAACAGAATTCCTTTTGTAATTTGTGGTGGAACAGTTGAATATCACGGACCTCATTGCTCCTACGGTTGCGATACCTTGGTTGCAGAAGGTTTGATTAAAAAGCTTGCAGAAAGAAAAGAGCTTATGATGGCTCCTTCGATTTATTACAGCCCTTCAAGCTATGCAGTTGCCGACGAAACAAGTGGAACTGTGCATATTGAAGAAGATGTTTTTGAAGCATATTTAATGCAGATTTTCACAAGTATGCTTGAAGCAGGACTTAGAAATATCTATGTGGTTATTCATCATCAGTTTGAACAGGAAAACTTAAAGCCTATGACTCTTTCATATATGAAAGCATCTCAAAGAGCAATTATGAGATATCTTGAAAAGACCCAGGGCAGAGGCTGGTGGGGAAGCGAAAACTATGCTGACTACTACGAAAATGTAGGCGGCGGCGATGACCCATTCTCCTGGATTAAGGTTATTCCTACAATGAGCACAGAGGTGCAGAACGCAACAGGCTACGACCACGCAGGTGAATTCGAATGTTCAATCCTTATGTCTCTTTATCCTGATGCAGTTAAGCTCGAAAGACTCGGTGATATCAAACATTGGTTTACTGCAAGCGCAGCTAAAGCAAACAAAGAGCTTGGAGATAAAATGGTAGAACAATCTCTTGCTTACCTTGAAAAGAAAATTGTATAAAAACAGGTAAAGTAAAAGATAGAAAAAAGAAAATAACGGAGCAGAAATACAACTATTCATAAGGATATAAACAAAAAACAAAACCTTTCAAAGTAGCGTAATTAAGCTATTTTGAAAGGTTTTATTTATCGATATGTTTTTATAATTAATTCAATTTAATCCACTCACCAAATTTTAAATCCCATTCCTCCGGATAAAATGGTGAAAAACCAGATGCAGGGAAAAATGTAATTTCACCAAAATATATTTTCCCATTTATATCATAAAGATCAATTCGCACAAAAGTCATATCACGGGACAAAAGCTTCGCAATCTCCAACATTTTTTCATATGATTTCGGTTTTGCTATTTCATCATCATAAATAAAACCTCGGCCCACAGGCATTTTTTTCCACTCTTTATCATATATTATGATTTTTGATGATTGACCTATTGTTCTCTCGGTACAAACAAAACAGCATTTTGGTTCTCCACCGAAGCACATAAACTTATAATCCTTCAACTCTGTTTCTGATTCATCTATCATATATTTTTCAGCAATAATTCTGGGTTTCACGTTTTTATAAGGCCATTCTCTGTTCTGCCAAAAATAATCACGCTTAAGACGTCTGTTTATTTTCTTCCTGGCAGCAGTTATATTAAACTGTGATTTATCTTTGCATATAACAATGCCACCACTGTCATGCGTACATTTGAGCACAAACTGATTTGGGAGCTTGTCAAAATCAATCTCGTCAAAGCTGTTCCACACACCAAGAAGAGGTATTAGATATTCCTCTCCGATTTTTTCAGCTATGTAATTTCTTACCTCATATTTATCAACCATTTTTGCATATTCGGGATTTCTGTCATAAAGCTTTAGCCATTGCAGTTTTTCATTGAATGTTATCGGATTCTGAAGATTAAGTTTTTTCCCGGTTTTTGCTTTATATAGTTTTTTGAGGTATTCCTCATCCGACATATTTCTATAAAAACCTAAGATACTTAACATCGGCATTCTGTATTTTTTGCTTTTGAAAAATAATATTACCTTTTCAACTAAAAAACTTTTTGCCATTATTCATCACCTTATTTCATAATATTAAGATACTTATCAAAATTACTATATCATACTTATAATAACATATTGTTTTAAATAAATCAAGAGTATACATACATGTGATAGAAAAATAGCTTTCACAAGAAACACAAAAAATTGCGGCATATGCCGCAATTTTTTACAGGACAATGGAGTCTTTAAATATGGAAATTTCACGATAGTTGTTAATTTCGTTTTTGGTTTCTTTTCCTGATGCTGTATCAAGAACAAAGTCAAAAAAATCATCGTCCAGGTCAATACCTTTTAACAAAGGGGATGCATCAAAATCAATCCAGTCTGATTTTTTTAAGGCTAAATTTTCATTGGTGGATATTTTAATCGTGGGAACAGGTGCTCCTAAAGGCGTACCTCTGCCTGTTGTGAACAAAATAAGATGAACACCGCAGGCTGTTAAATTGGTAATAGCTACAATGTCGTTGCCTGGTCCATTTAAAAGAGAAAGACCGTTTTTGTTTAATGTATCTCCGTAACTTAAGACATCCACAATTTCGCCCTGACCGCCTTTTTGAATACAGCCAAGGGATTTTTCCTCCAAGGTGGTAATTCCGCCTTTTTTATTACCGGGAGACGGATTTTCGTAAACCACCTGATTATGGCTTGTGAAGTAGTCCTTGAAGTTGTTTACAAGGGATACTGTTTTATTGAAGATTTCTTCGTTTTTGCACCTTTTCATAAGAAGATGTTCTGCACCGAACATTTCAGGCACTTCGGTAAGAACACAGCTTCCACCAAAAGAAATGAGTTTGTCGGAAAATCTGCCAACAAGAGGGTTGGCGGTAATTCCCGAAAGCCCGTCGCTTCCTCCGCATTTTAAACCCACCTTTAATTTTGAAACGGGAATATCCTGTTTTTCAAAACTGTCAGCATATTCTTTTAGTTCATTTATAAGCTTTATACCCTCGGCAATTTCGTCTTCAAAGTCCTGACAATTTAAGAATTTAACTCTGTTTTCATCAATGTTACCTAAAACCTTTTTAAACTCTTCGATATTGTTATTTTCACACCCTAAGCCAAGAACAAGGACACCCCCTGCGTTAGGGTGATTTACAAGACCTTTTAAAATAAGCTGTGTTGTTTTATGGTCATCTCCAAGCTGAGAACAGCCGAAGGGATGTGGGAAGGAAAATGCCCCTGTTTCCTTTGAGAGCTTTTCAGAGATTTTATTTACGCATCCAACGGTGTTTACAATCCATATGTCGTTTCTTATGCCCACATCACCATTTTTTCGGATGTAGCCTTTGAAAGTTTTATTGGATTGCTTTTTAGGTTCTGGGCTAAAGGGAGAATATGTGTATTCGATTTTCCCCGACAAGTTTGTTTTTAAATTATGGGTATGTACAAGGTCGCCCTTTTTTATGGTTTCCGTTGCGTGCCCTATAGCCTCACCGTATTTAATTATATTTTCACCTTTCAAAATATCTTTTAAAGCATATTTGTGCCCGTCAGCTAAATTAACTTCAACATTATCTTTTTTGTTTATAACCATTTTTGGACTTCTCCTTTAAGAAAGCTTAAATCGGTATCCCAGAAAAAAGTGTTTGAAAGAATTTCTTCTACAGATTTTTTTTTCATAAAATCCATTACTTCTTTTGCGTCATTAGGAGTACCCTTTTTGTAGAATTCAATTAACTTTGCAAGAGAGAAGCAAAGATTTTCGGGCATCTTGTCAAAACGCTTGATGTATTCAAGAATTGACGGAAGCACACGTACTTTAAATTTACTTACCGAATTAAGAGAAATTGCAGAACAAAAGTGCTTTATATATGGGTTTTCAAATCTTGTGAAAACGTTTTGTGCATAATCATTTAATTCTTTTTCAGGCAAATCAAGGGTAGGTATAATTTCTTCATATACGCATTTCTTCACAAATGTTGAAATTTTTTCGTTATTCATACACTCTCCTACAGTCTCAACACCCTCTAAAAGTGCAAAAGGTATCATAGAAGTGTGAGCGCCGTTTAAAATGCGAACTTTACGGGTACGGTACATTTCAAGATTATCTGTTATAATTACATTAAGACCACACTTGTCAAAAGGCAAATCACAAAGAGCATTTTCATCTCCCTCAATTACCCACAAATGGAAAAACTCCGAGGTGTTAAACAATTTATCATCACCACAAAGGTCTGCTTCGTCTTTTGGGTAGCCTGTGTTTATTCTGTCAACTAAAGTGTTACAGAAAATATTCTCGGTATTTATCCATTTTATAAAGTCTTCGCCAAGACTCCATAATTTTGCATATTTCACAACAATTTCTTTTAATTTCGTGCCATTCTTATCAATTAGCTCACAGGGAAGAAATACAAAGCCATCAAGACCTTTTGAAAATCTTTCGTAAAGCAGACGTGTTACCTTTGCAGGGAAAGATTTTGGAGGAGTATCATCAAATTTGTCTGTTTCGACAAATTCAATTCCTGCTTCTGTGGTGTTGGAAATTATGTATTTAAAATCTGAATCTTCGGCAAGGTTTATGTATTTTTCAAATTCCGTATATGGGTTTACCGAGTCATTAATACAGCAAATCTTTGTTTCTTCAACACCCTCGACGCCTCTTATTAAATGACTGTACTGATAATTCTGTGCCTTTAAAAGTTCAACCATTCCCATTTCAATGGGCTGAACAACAGTAACAGAAATATCTGTGTTGCAGTTGTCATTCATTTTCTGGAACATCCAGTCGCAAAAGCCTCTTAAAAATCCGCCTTCACCAAATTGTATAATTTTAGTCATATTAATCTCCATTCCGCCGCCATACGTCGGCACAAATAGTAATTAATTTCTCTTATCCGTATGGCAAGGAATGATAAGAGATTAATATGCCCATGTGCGTTTCTTTGCAAAAGCAAAGAAAATTTCGCACGGGCTGTTTAAATCCGCCGGGGGCAATAACGTGAAAGGAACTTTCACGTTATTCTCCTTATGCCATTTTTGCAGTTGCATAGCCATTATATTCTCTAAGGAAATCTTCACCGGCACCGAACATTCTTATTCCTGCAGTTAAATCGTCATTAAAGCCGAATAAAAAGCTTGCATTGCCGAAATATTTGTCAATAATCTGAATTTTTATCTGTAACTGATTTTCGTGAGTCCATTTTGCAGAGGCTGCACATTTATAGTAATTGCCCTTTGCAAAAACAGTAGCAATCTCATCGGAATACCCTTCTTGTGGGAATATGCCAAATTCATTCTGCCAAGACCGAAGTAAAGGGTCTTTTCGCCTTGCTCGTTAACATAATTAAATTCACATTTTCCGTCATCGCCAAAGTTAAATGTAAATTCTGTAATGCCCATAGGGTTTTCATTACAAATGTATTTTTTGCCGTTGATTTTTTCCTGAACAGGGGAATTTATTTCGTTTTTAAGGAAATATAACAGTTTTTCTCCGATCGGTTCGCCTGTATATTCTTCAAGTGGGGAGTCTTGCGCATTACTGTAAATCAAATCAAAGTAATATTCTATAACAGTTGTTTTAAAGTGTTGGGAATCCATAGTGTCTGCGTTAATAACAAAAATCATATCTTTGTCGGGAGAACAAACTGCGTACTGACAACCCATACCGTTAAAGTAAAATGAGTTTTCACGGGTTCTCCAGAACTGATATCCGTAACCGAGATCATCATGTTCCACAATACCAAAGGAAGAGTTATTAATAAGATTTGATGTTGCAGTTTTTATGTATTCTTCATTAAGAAGCTGTTCTCCGTTCCATGAACCACCGTTTAAAACAAAACGTGCAGATTTTAATAAATCCATAGATTTCATTATAAGTGCAGAATCGCTCCAGGAATGTCCGCCGGGGCAGGTGAGCATCTGTGCATCCTTTACACCTATTTTGTCAAAAAGCTTCTCATTTAAGTATTCAACTAACTTTTTGCCTGTTACTCTTTCAACCATAGAACCTAAAATAAAGGAGCCTGTTGAATCGTAATTCCAGATAGTACCTGATGGACGGGATTCTGTTAATGGATTTTCAAAATAAAACTTAACTCTGTCGTCAGTTTTGGCAGCGAACCAGTTGCGTTCAGGTTTTACTGTGCTCATCATAAGCATATGCTTAATTGTCTGATTTTTGAAATTTTCGTCAGTGATGTTTTTGGTTTCTTCAGGAAAATATTTTGCTATTTTGTCATCAAGATTAATTTTCCCGTCCTGCTCTAAAAAGCCTACAGCAAGGGAAACAAAACTTTTGGTTACTGAGTACATTCTGTGCGGGAAATCGCGGTGGAATGGTGCCCAATATTTTTCAAAGTAAATTTCATTACCGCGAGCCATTATGATTGAATGTATGCAGCATCCTCTGTTTTCAAGAATATTAAGAAATTGTTTTAAATTTTCGGTGGATACGCCCACCTTTTCAGGGGTTGTGTAATTAAACATATTCATTCTCCTTTACTTATACATTACAAGATATTCTTTTGTATTTTCAACCATTTCATTAAATAATTTCTTCGCATCTGCAATAGAGCAGGTAGTAAGTGCATCATTTGCAAACACATCAAAAATTTCATCAAGGGAGCGATTTGCTATTGCTTTATCAAGAGCTTCCTGCTGAGTACATGCTCTTGATATAAGAGGCAGAATCTGAGGTGGAATTTCTCCTGCCATAACAGGTGTTAAAACTCCGTCGCGGAAAACTGCATTGGTTTCAACAACTGCTCCCATCGGAAGGTCAGGCAATTGTCCCTTATTGGGGATATTTACATTGGTTACCAAATCACAAAGGCCCAAAAGTGCTCTCATCTGGTCAACACCCTCTTCGCCTGTTGTTTTGATTTCCACTTTTTCTTTTCCGTTTCGGTAGTTTTCGCTCTTTTCAAGACGCTCTTGAAGATTTTTCTTTCTCCAGGAAACGGGAGTTAATGAATAACACCAGGTGTTTACTGTGTCGGGGTCTTTTAAGTACCACTTGCCCGGACAGAATTCAGCTAAATGTCTGTCGCCTGCGGCAGCAATAACACCGTAGCGGTCAAAAAGGTCCATTTTAACCCTTTCTGCACTGCCGAAATTACTGTTGAGCCAATGTTTTTCATTTACATCTCCGTAGCCAAGCTCTTTATATTTTTCAACGAATTTTTTATAAACAGGGTATAAATCCATATTGTTATAGGTAGCTTCTGTAAGCCAGGTAAAGTGATTTACACCTACAGGATTTACTTTGATATCCTGTCTTTTTGCTACATCAATATCGCAGAATTCCTTTAATGCCTTTCTTAAAATATCCTGTGTTGAAAAAACCTCATGACAGCATCCGAATGCTTTTATTTCAGGGAATACTCTGTAAAGAGTTTTTGTGCAAAGGGTCATAGGGTTAGTATAGTTTATTACCCAGGCATCGGGAGAATATTCTTTTATGTAAAGGGCAATTTCCTCATATATAGGAACTGTTCTCATAGCACGGATTATTCCGCCCGGTCCTGTTGTATCTCCTACTGACTGGAAAATTCCGTATTTTTCGGGTGTGTGAACATCAGATTCCATATCATCAAAGGTTCCCGGAAGAATAGAGATGATAACAAAATCTGCACCGCTTAGAGCATCCTTTGGTGTTTTGCATGCGTGGTAATTCCAGTTTGATTTTGCACCCTCGCAGGAGTTGAACATATTTCCAATTTCTTCGTTGTGTACGGAGGCTTCAAAATCAATGTCGTAGAGATAAACATCACCTGATATATCGTCGCAGGAAACAAGGTCGCTCATAAGACCCCATGCCCAGCCACGGGAACCACCGCCGATATATGCAATTTTAATTTCTGTAACTTTATTATCTGTGCGTTTCATAGCTTTGTTCCTTTCATTAAATAATAAATTCTTATACAAGCTTATTCTACAACAATATTTTTTAAATTAATACTAATATATTGCTTTTTTTAAAGAAATGCTATAAAATATTGATGTGAGGTGGTAATATGTTTGTAGAAGAAACAGAAAATTTTTTCGTGGATAAATCCTTTTCAAATTTAAAAATGCCCTCAATGCACTGTCATTCAACCTATGAGCTGTATTATCTTGAGGCGGGAAGCAGAGAATACTTTGTTGAGGACAAGTTCTTTTCGGTAACATCGGGAAGCTTTGTTTTGATTTCGCCCTACAAGCTTCACAGAACAGGTGGCGATTATGCATCAAGAACTCTTGTTGGCTTTTCAAAGGATTTTTTAAAGAAAACCTTTTCAGACTCTGCTATCGATAAAATTTTAAAATGCTTTGAGAAAACGCTGATAGTACCTACCGAAACAGAAAGAGAGTCCCTTGTTTCAAAATTAAGACAGATTGAAAATACAAAAGACGAAACCCTTGCATCTGTTGCACTTTTTTCTCTTTTGATAGAGCTTGCAGGGTGCAAAAGTGAAGTCTTTGGCGATGAACGTATAAGTGAAATAATTGAATATATCAACGAAAATTATTCTCATATACAATCAATAGAGCAAATTGCAGATAACTTTTACATATCAAAGTACCACCTTTGCAGAATGTTCAAAGCATCAATGAAAATGACGGTAATTGACTACCTTAACAGTATAAAAATAAAAAATGCCTGCGCATATCTTCGCACAACCAATAAAAATATAACAGATATTGCACTTCTCACAGGCTTTAATTCTCCTACATATTTTACCAACGTCTTCAAAAAAATTATGGGCAAAAGCCCGTCCCAATATAAAAAAAACGGTGCATAAGAGGTATGTTGTTAAGGACAGCAACGATAAAAGGCTGAACGATTGATTTCGTTCAGCCTTTTATCGTAGGGTTCGGCGCTTTACAACAAACCCTATTGTAGGGGACGATGCCCACATCGTCCTGTTTTTAAGGTTTTAGGATATCCTGAATTATTGGAAGATGCGATACATCTTCCATGTTTGTTATAGGGGCGGACATTATTTATACAGTGCTAAATCTGTAAATGCTACATAACAATCTCCAACTTCGTCAGATTTAACTTTAATTGTTAATTGGTTCACTCCTTTGACATCTAAGTCGAATTTAAATGAAGTTGATGTTGTAAGATACGGAATTTTATATAATAGTTTATTATCACCGTAAATCCATACATATGCAGGAACTTGCGAATTCAATTGTCTATCCATAGTTGATGTTTTAATTTTTTTTGGAAGTAAAATGGTCCCATTAAAATTTTTATACTGGCTATTTAAAGGGTATGAAATTTTAATATCTGATTGATCTTCATCATCTTGTAGATATCCAGCGTATCTATACAATATAATACCATTGTTGTAAGTAGTACTATTATAATCTTCAACAGTTCCATTTATAACTGCAAAATCAGCATTTGTTCTTGCTTCCTTATAATCATTATACTGCATCTTATGCAAATAATTATCAGGTTTTGTCTGGTCTTTCTTTCCAATGTAAACGCTCTGCGTTACTCCGTCCCACTCAACATCTTTACCAAAAGCATTGGAAATCGCACGAACAGGTAAGTATGTAGTTCCATTCATTGTAAATGGTTCAACTACATTTCCGTTTGCATCCTTTGGAACAATTTCTCCGCCATCAATGTAAATTTTGATGTTGTTGTAGAACAACTCTGCAGTTTCGCTGATTTGCTTTGAAAATACAATTCCACTTGTAAACATTGTACCAATTAAAACACCTGCTATTAGCCCTTGTAATCTTTTTTTCATTTTGTTTTACCTCCGTATATGTTATAGATTATGTTATATATCATAACATATGTTTGCAACATTTGTCAATATATAATATATGTGAGGTGAACTGTTATGGAAGATAAGCTCATTATAAATAAAAAGAATTTAAAAGGGGAAGACGGATATAAAACATTCTCTGTTCGTATAAAAGAAGATACTGTTATAAAACTGAATAAACTGTCAGAAGAAACAAATCGCTCAAGAAATGAGCTAATTAACATTTTATTGGATTATGCTATTGATAATAGCAAGGTGAAATAATGGATTTACCGAAACGCAAACCGACAAGATTGAAAGGATATGATTATTCTACACCAGGAGCATATTTTATTACGATATGCGTAAAAGAGAGAAAAGAATTGTTGTCAAAAATTGTAGGGGACGATGCCCACATCGTCCCGGGGAATAGTCTATCTAAAATCGGTTTGATATGTGATAAATATATTAATAATATAAACATTAAATACGAAAATGTAACAGTTGATAAATATGTGATAATGCCAAATCATATTCATTTTATTATATTTCTTCACGGGACGATGTGGGCATCGTCCCCTACAAAGAATATTGAAACAATCATTCGTTCTTTTAAAACAATGGTAACAAAAGAAATTGGTTTTTCTATATGGCAGAGATCATATCACGACCATATCATTCGTGATGAAAAAGATTATCAGAAGATATGGGAATATATAGATACAAATCCATTAAAATGGAATTTAGATTGTTTTTACAATGACGAAACCGAGGCGTGAATTTCACACCTCGGTTTTACTGTCTTTACGGGTACCCCCCATAAGCACCTGCTTTTTACTTGCTGTATTTTTCAAGAAGCGATAATGTGTTTGTGTAGCTTGGGAAGATTGCATAGTTTTCTTCGATGGGGATATCGAAGGTTTTGGAAGAGTTGGGTGTAGTTGCCTCTTGTTTGTAATGTAAGGTTATTACATATTTGTTATCCTGAGAATACAAAAGAGTCCATGCATCGGTGTTTTCGATATCTTTTTTCAGAGCATCGGTAAGGGCTGATATTTCTTCCTTTGAAACAAAGGCTTTTATAGGCTCCATATCCGACTTATTTATGAGAGTAAGCTCGCTGTAGCTTCTTTCTTCCTCTCTTAATATAGGCATATACAGAGATTTTAATTCTGTGTTTGCAATATCCGAAACAATTTTGTTATGATTTTCTCCAATAAGATAGCTTCTCTTTAAGGTTTCTCCATTTTTGAGATTATAAGTTATTACGATATCATGGTTTCCGTATCTTGGCTTAGAACTTGATGCAAGTGTTTTGTGGAAATTAATTATCTTTTTAATAGTTTCTCTGTTTGTGGCAAGAGGAGTATACTGGTCCTTATAATGAGCAACTCCTTCGGATGTGTAAGTGGTATTGTATGCATCGGTATGAGGAATATGCATACGGGCATTTTCAAGATAGTAATATCCTGAATATTCGTAAACGATGCTTTCCACATCATCCTCAAGGGGAATTCGTTTCTGAAAGCCTGTTATATCCAAATCGAACACTAAGAACAGCACAAAAACCAAAGCAAGGAACATACCTATTGGCTTGTAAAGCTTGGGAACCTTAAAGCTTTTTGCAGAAATCATTGCAGAAATTACAATTCCCACAAGACCGAAAGGAATAAAGTAAAGGGCAGTCTGGTACATATCTGTGTTAACAGCAAGGAAATAAGCATAGCCTACAGCACCGAAAACAAGACCCGAACCCATTATAAATATAAGCTTAAGCTTAGGAAATGCCACTATTTCGCTGTGGTTTTCCAGATTTCTTTTTTTGTACACTAAAATTCCTGCAACAATAAAGACAACACATAAAATACTGTAAATTATTAAATGCAGAGGTGTACAGGGGTCCTTAAAGAAATATGCCTTCATAGTTACCAAGTCTGCATTGCTTAAATAAAAGCCGTGAAGCATTTCTGATGCAAAGCCTTTGAAGAAAACCTCCACACCAAGGGGCAGAAAATAGAATACATATGTAAACATAAAGCTCGCAAAGGTGTTTCCCATAAAGGTTGATACAAAGGATGCCATACAGAAAAATGTTATTCCGTAAGTCAGAGCTATATAAAAGCACTGATAGAGATTTCTGTTTGAAATTATATTTTCAACACCAAAACCTTTAACAATCAAAAATGATGCTAAAAGGTTAATCACAAGAGGAACAACAAACATTATAAGTCCCGTGAAAATATGAGAAAAATAAATAGTTGTTCTCGAATAAGGCAGTGAGTGGAAGAAGGTTACGTTTTTTCCTTTTTGCAGATAGGAAAATAACAGTGAGCCTAAAATTCCGCCCCCGATTATACCCATTAAAACAATAGCAAAATCGTTTACACCGATATAAATTTTATTGTCTGTATAAACAGAGGTCTGGTCCAGAATATCCAGAAATAGCATAAAGGTGTAGTTTAAAGCAATTAAAAGAGTAAAAATTGCTGAAATCCACCAATAGCGTTTAAAATCTGATTTTATTATACTTTTAGAGAATAATGTTTTCAAATTCATAACCTTTGCCTCCTAATTCGTAAATAAATATTTCTTCAAGGGTAAGAGGAAGAATATCAAGTATTTTGGGTGAATACTTTTCTATTTCCTGAGTAATTTCTTCTGTCTGTCCCTGAACAATCAGTATGTTAACACTTCCGAATTTTTCTTCGTGAAGTATGTTAAGAGAGTTTTTAAGTTCGACAGGTATTTCTGCATCAAAAGCAACCTGAATTTTGTGGGCAGAGCCTTTCATATCGTCAAGTGCTTTTTCTAAAATAAGCTTGCCCTGATGCATAATTCCAACGTGGTCGCACACATCCTCAAGTTCACGGAGATTGTGGCTTGATACAAGAACTGTTGTGTTATTCTCAGCTACGTCGGAAAGCATAAGTCTCCATACGTTTCTTCTCATTACAGGGTCAAGACCGTCAACAGGCTCGTCAAGGAGAAGAATTTCGGGTCTGGCACAAACTGCAAGCCAGAACGCAACCTGTTTTTGCATACCCTTTGAAAGCCGGCGAACCTTTCTGTTTACATCAATTTTGAAAATATCCTTAAGGCTTTCAAAACGTTCCCAACTCCACAAAGGATAGGTTTTTGCATAAAATTTTGCTGTGTCAAGTATTGAATACGTGGTAAAGAAGTATAAATCATCACTTATAAAAACAGTTTTGCTTTTAACAGATGCATTTTCGAAGATTTTTTCTCCCATTACCAGTACATCACCATCAGTTTGCTTGTAAATTCCTGCAATAGCTTTCAGTATTGTTGTTTTTCCTGCTCCGTTAGGTCCTATAAGACCATATACTGCACCCTTTTGCACCGTAAGAGTGAGATTGTCAAGCGCTTTGAATTTATCAAAGGTCTTGGTAACATTTCTAACTTCAATCATCGTTTTTTCCCTCCTTGTACTGGGCATCTAAAATATTTTTAATATCCTGATAATCTGCTCCTAAAAATTTAAGCTTTGAGATAATTGTTTTAAGCTCGTCTGTAAGCTCACTTGTGTCGTTTTTCTTAATGGCAGCCTCCCTGGGTGCAACAAAATTTCCCTTTGCACGCAAAGAGTAAATAAATCCCTCCTGTTCAAGCTCGTGATAAGCTTTTTGTATTGTGTTGGGGTTGATTGCAAGAGTAGTTGCCAGCTCTCTTACCGAAGGAATTTTATCATTTTCCTTCAAAACACCGTTTATAACAAGATCTTTAATTTTTTCCTTTATCTGCTCGTAAACAGGTCTGCGGTCAGCATAATTAAGCTGAAACATATCTTTCCTCCTTCCGTGTACTAACTGTACTACTATAGATAGTACACTAAAAATTTATTTTTGTCAATACTCAAAATGAAAAATTTTTCGTAAGTATTGTAAAATGACGATTTTTATAGTATAATAATTAAGCTACCACTTTTTTAATATTGCCGTAAAATCGGCAAATAATAGTTGAATAAATTTCATACCCGAGAGGTACGCTATTTGTAAAAAGCGTACACTCTTGTTTCGTCATACTCTTGGGTATAATTATTCGCTTGATGTTATGGTTAAAAAAGTGTGTAGCAACCTTTTGAAACAGAGTCCCTGCGTTTTTTTGTGCGTAGCTTCTCTTGTGAAAGGGAGCTGCGCACTTTTTTATTATAATTAATAAAAAACAGAGATAAGGGAAATAAAAATGAAAAAGAAAAAGGTATTATTAATTTTAGGAATTGCAGTAGTAATGCTATTGTTAGGATATTTGGGGGACTTTGTTGTTAGTTTCCCATCTCCTGAAGAAGAACGGTGGCTCAATATGAAAAAGTTTTTTTATGACGGAGATACATATACTGCCAAATTATTTGTTAAAATGGCAGATACTTATGGGGGAATACTGTCGGGTGAAGACCAGCAAACTTATATTTTCGATTTAAGAAGTAAGGAAGCATATGATGCAGGTCATATAGAAGGTGCAATCAATATTGATGCTGAAAAAGCTGATTTAGAATATATCATCGATAGAATACCAACGGATTATACTATATATGTTATTGGGGAAACCGATGAAGAAGCAAAAGCATTTATTACCAGGCTTAAAGAAGCTGACGAAGAAGAGTATTCCTTATACGCTATCATTGGTGGATATGAGGAACTTAGAGAGACGAGAGGAATCAAAAAGTATATCACAACTCGCCCGGGATGTTTTGGCGATTTTTCCCGTACAGGAGCTACAAAAAAATTTAAGGAGCTTCTAAGTAAACAAGAAGGCAAATAATTATTATAGCTTGCAACATAAATAACAAAATAAATGAATTTTTTTGTAAAACACGCAAGAAGCAAATGGGACTGTAAAAACTATTGTTTTTACAGTCCCATCAGGTTTTTATTTTGTACCGAAAATTCTGTCTCCGGCATCGCCGAGTCCGGGAACGATATATCCGTTTTCGTTAAGCTTTTCGTCGATGTTGGCACAATAGATGTCCACATCAGGATGTGCTTTTGAAAGTGCTTCGACACCTTCGGGTGCAGCGATTAAACAAAGAAAACGTATCTGTTTACCACCCTTTGCCTTAATTTGAGTAATTGCATCAATTGCAGAACCACCCGTTGCAAGCATTGGGTCAACCACAACAATCATTCTTTCGTCAATATCAGGGGGAAGCTTACAGTAATAAGGATGGGGTACTAAGGTTTCCTCATCTCTGTACATACCGATATGTCCAACCTTTGCTATTGGAATGATATTTAAAAAGCCATTTACCATACCAAGTCCTGCTCTTAAAATAGGAACAACAGCGAGCTTTTTGCCTGCAAGCATTTTACACTTTGTTTTAACAAGCGGTGTTTCTATTTCTACATCTTCCATAGGAAGATCACGAAGTGCCTCATAGCACATAAGCATTGTAATTTCTTCTACCGATTCACGAAACTCCTTATTCGAAGTTTCTTTCATACGCAAAACAGTTGTTTTGTGCTGAATAAGGGGATGGTCAAATATTGTAACTTTACTCATTATTCCCTCCAGAATTATTCTTCATTATTTCCTTTTGACACAATTAAGTTAGTGATAATACCTAAAATTAATGCACATGCGATAGTTGTAATCTTAACAGCACCAATCTGAAGTGCCATACCACCAATACCTGTGATAAGAATGACAGATACTACAAACAAGTTTTTATTAGCTGAAAGGTTAACACCTTGAATCATTTTAAGACCTGATACAGCAATGAAACCGTAAAGAGTAATACAAACACCACCCATTACACAAGCAGGAATGGTTGCAAGGAATGTTACGAACGGAGCAACAAAGGATGCAATAATTGAGATTATTGCTGTTGTTATTATTGTAACAACAGATGCGTTTTTCGTAATAGCAACGCAAGCTACAGATTCACCATATGTTGTGTTAGGGCAACCTCCAAAAAATGCACCTACAACAGAGCCTATGCCATCACCAAGCAAAGTTCTGTGGAGGCCCGGGTCTTCAAGAAGCTCCTGGTCTATAATACTTGAAAGGTTCTTGTGGTCTGCTATATGTTCTGCAAATACAACAAAAGCAACAGGAATATAGGCAACTGCAACTGTTGCTATATACTGACCGTCAATTCCTGACAAACCTTTTGCGGCATTCAGAAAAGTAAAGTCAGGATACCACTGCATATTTTCAAAAAGACCGAAATTGATAATCTGTAATGTTTCGTTACCTGTCTTAATGCCGATAACTGTGAAAATTGCAGCAACAACATATCCTGCAAGGATACCAATAATGAAAGGAATAAGCTTAAGTCCTTTTTTACCGTATACTGAGCTTAACATAACGCCAAGAATTGTAACGATTGCACACACAAAACCAATCCAACCTTTTGCGTCCATAACATAAACTGAATTGGAAGCATCGTATGTGGCAAATTTCAAAACATCACCAACAGCATTACCTGCAAGTGAAAGACCGATAATTGCAACAGTAGGTCCGATAACTACTGCTGGCATAAGACGGCTTATCCAGTTAACGCCGGCAAACTTTACGATAATTGCAATAATCACATAAACAAGAGCTGCAAAAGCAGCACCGATAATCAATCCTGCATAACCTGCTTCAACACTCACTGCACCGGCAAATGCAGCAAACATAGAACCGATGAAAGCAAATGAAGAGCCTAAAAATACAGGACTTCTGAATTTTGTAAAAAGTAAATAAATAATTGTACCTATACCTGCACCAAAAAGTGCCGCTGACTGAGACATACCGTTGCCGATAATTGCAGGAACTGCGATTGTTGCCGCTAAAATTGCAAGCAACTGCTGAAAAGCAAAAATCAGAACCTGTCCGAATTTGGGTTTATCTTTAACCCCGTAAATCATTTTCATATCTTTACACCCCTGTAAAAATTTTTTTATTTCATTAGTTAATATAACAAAATTATCATTGTTTGTCAACCGAAAAACAGAAGATATGACAAAATTCTATTAAAAAAATAATGTGATATTATACCTGTGCACCGGCACCCTCGCCGCCAAAGAATTCGCTGTATAATCCTGAGTTCGAAACAGGTTCATTTTTAATATATAAATGGGAGGTATCACCCATTTGCTTGCATTTAAAAACAAATTCACCCTTTACTCTTTCTTCTGTTATAAATTCGGTAACAGAAGATGTGGGAAGAAACATAGTTTGCCACAAAAGAACAGGGGAAATTCCTGTTAAGTGGGAGCTGATTACCATACCGACAGCAAAATGACAGAAAAGAGCAATTGTGTTATTGTTGTTTTCGCCTTTATAGATGATGTTTTCTCTTTTTGCACCGTGGTGTGCCAACAGCATATCAAGATTTTGTGTAACAAAGTTATATTTTTCAGGCATATTTTCCGATGAATACAAAGCACTTTCTTCCCAGGTGTTAATGTTGAAAATTTCTGTTTCCTTTTGCCAAATTCTCGGCAAAATGTTCCATGTATGTCTTGTTACACCGTCTAAATTTAATTTTCCCTCGAATTCGGTCATCCAATCACATATTGTTATTTCTTTGTTGATTTTTTCAGCAGTAGGCTTTGCTGTTAAAACAGCCCTGGTGAGAGGGGAAGAATAAATGTGTGTTATGTTGCTGTTTTCCAATCTTTGTGAAAGATATTCAGCTTCCCTGAATCCTTTTTGAGTCAATGTGTTGTTGGGGTAATCAGGTTCGGCGTGTCTTATAAGAAGTATTCGCATATAGTAAAACCTTTCTTTAAAAATATTTGCAGACAAAATAAAAACTAAAACAAATTTATGGACAATTATATAGTCGTACCATCGTAGCGATTGCCTGTTCTACAGTGAAGTTTCCGTTTGGGTTAAATATTCTTTCTGATACACCATTCATAATATTCATTTCTTTCATACTTAAAACAGAGTTTGTCGCCCAATCCGAAATGGCATCTTCATCATCGTATATTTTGACACTTGATTTTTTTATTGTTTTGTTTCCTAAAAACTCAGCAGTTCTGTAAAGAATAGTTGCCGCCTGTTCACGGGTTAAAAATTCATCAGGAGCAAAATTTCCATCACCTATACCAAAAATTATGCCTGCTCCTGATAAAAATTTAATTTTATCGTCATTGCAATCCGAAAAAGATACCGAATTGATTTTATCAGTGAGTCTTCTTTCGTAAATTACGTTGTCAATGGCTGACCATTGACCCATTCTTGAATCACTTTCAGGAGAAAATTCAGTTGCTGTCAGTCTGTATATTAAATCACAAAATTCTGCTCTTGTTATATTTTTTGTATACTTATTGTCTGTCAATTCATAAGGTAATAAATTACAAGCTGCAGCTTTCTGGATTTCAGGTTTTGCCCAACTGCTTGCCCCATCTGTAATCAATAAATTGCCTGTTGGTAAAATTTCTGCATCGTTCTTCGTGGCATCACGCAATGTATCAATGAAATTTTCAGATCTTTCATTAATATATTTATTTACCAGTTTGGTATCTGCTATGTGCAAAGCATTACGTCCGTTGCCTATATACGGCAAATACCATATATAATTTTTCTTTGTTTCTCCGTGGGATTGGCAGGGTTCTCCGTAAATACCAACCATAACACCACCATTAGGATACACGATAAACGTTTTATTTCTATCTTTTGTCCAAAGCTTTATATAATACTCATAAAAGCTACTGTCATGAGGAGCAATTACTCTGTCGTAGGGGGCAAAGTCCCAATATTTATCAAGCCATTCTTTTAAATCTTCAAACTCGATATCTGCACACTTTCCGTCATTTCTTACCATTACAGCATATGCAATATCTTCAATATCATTAAGTCCCAATACATTATGGAATGGTTGTCCTACAGGGAGAAAGCCTGTGCTGTCAAAATTTATGGAGATAGTATGATTATTTACATCCCAATTGTAACTGCCATATTTTGCAAGCTCATCACTTTGTACTAAAACCGTTCCGTCTTCAAGCTCATATACATTTGCAGGAATATCTGAATCAAGATAAACTTTTGCATCTGTTGTATAAACTTTTGTATTATTCTTGTAATGCTCGGCAGTATAAGTAAATTCAGGTACAAATTCAGCTATCCCGTTTCTTCTCAGAATATAGTCTTTATATCCGTTGTCGTTATTATATAATACATCAAAGCCATAATATTCAAGATGCTCAACAGGTATATATACAAATTCGTTTGGCAGCTGTGCTGCACAAACAGAATTCCCGTTTATAAAAAGCATATTATCCTTAACAACTGTTTCACCAACAAATTCACGTTCTGCCAATGCAGTCGTTGATAAAGAAAATATTATAATGATGGAAATAATAAGTGATATAAACTTTTTCATTTTATCTTCCTCTTTCACATAGCGCTTTTATCTTTGACGAAATCATTATGTCATAAGTGCAAACCGCAATCGGTTTGCTTCAAGTCGGTACAATAATTACATAATTATTATATCATATCTGTTTTTTGCAGTCAACAAAGCTTGACATCAGAATTACAGCTTAATAAAAATCTGCCCCACTAAAAAGTGAGACAGACTCTTTTAATAAACTTTATTTTTCTTTGGAATCATTCTGACGAATTTCTACTCTTCTTATTTTTCCGCTTATTGTCTTAGGAAGCTCTTCCACGAAATCAACTATTCTTGGATACTTATATGGAGCGGTGTGAGTTTTAACGTATGTCTGAATTTCCTTTTTCAGTTCCTCTGTACCTTCGGTTCCTTTTACAAGAACTATAGTAGCTTTAACAACCTGACCGCGAACAGGGTCGGGAGCAGCTGTGATTGCACATTCCAAAACGTATGGAAGCTCCATTATTACACTTTCTATTTCGAAAGGTCCGATTCTGTAGCCTGATGATTTGATTACATCATCAATTCTTCCTACATAGTTGAAGTAACCGTCTTCATCTTTGGTTGCCTGGTCGCCTGTGTGATAGTAACCATCATACCAGGCTTCTTTGGTTTTTTCATCATCAAGATAGTAACCCAGGAAAAGACCGCAAGGTGTTTTTTTAGATGTTCTGATGCAGATTTCACCTGTTTCACCTGCTTTACATTCTTTTCCTTCACCGTTTAAAAGAACAACATCGTAAAGGGGACTTGGTTTACCCATTGAACCGATTTTCGGTACAGTTCCCACAAGATTTGCAAGAACAAGAGTTGTTTCGGTCTGACCGAAGCCTTCCATAATTTTAAGACCTGTTGCTTTTTTGAACTGATTGAATACCTCAGGGTTCAAAGCTTCCCCTGCTGTTGTTGCATATTCTATTGATGTAAGGTCGTATTTTGATAAATCTTCCTTTATAAAGAAACGGTACATTGTAGGAGGTGCACAGAATGTTGTTATACCATATTTTGCAAACATAGGAAGAATTTCTTCCGATTTAAATCTGTCAAAGTCATAGGTAAATACTGCCGCTTCGCTAAGCCACTGACCGTATAATTTACCCCATAAAGCTTTACCCCAGCCTGTATCTGAAATTGTAAAGTGAAGTCCGTCAGGGTTTACATTATGCCAATATTTTGCAGTGATATAATGTCCTAATGCATACTTATATGAATGGCTGGCGATTTTAGGATAGCCTGTTGTTCCTGATGTGAAGAACATAAGCATAGGGTCATTTCCGCAAGGTGAGTTTTCTGTTCTCTTATAAACATCGCTCTGAAGCGTAAGCTCACTGTTGAAGTCGTGCCAGGAGTCTCTCTTCTCGCCTACGGAAATCTTTATCATATCAGGGAAATTCTTTGATGCAAGCTCTACCTGATTTGCAACATCTCCGTCAGATGTACAAACAATGGCTTTTACACCTGCTGCTTTGAAACGATAGTCAAAATCATGTTCAACAAGCTGATTTGTTGCAGGAATTACTATTGCACCGATTTTGTGAAGTGCTAAGATTGAGAACCAGAACTGATAATGTCTTTTCAAAACGAGCATTACTCTGTCGCCTTTTTTGATACCTAAAGACTCAAAGTAGTTTGCAGTCATATTTGAATATTTTTTCATATCCCCAAAGGTGAACCTGTGTTCTGTTTTACGGTCGCTTGATACCCAAAGCATTGCAAGCTTATCAGGGTTTTTTTCTGCTATTCTGTCAACACAGTCGAAAGCAAAGTTGAATTTATCTTCATTTTTGAATTTGATATCTGTAAGTACGCCTTTTTCGTCAGTCTTTGTTTTAATAAATCTGCTTGCAACAGCTGAATCGCTTGAATGAACAACTTCAGGCTCTACATCCATTTCGGAAACAGGCTTTCCATCGGCAGTAGATTTTACAACAAAGGCATAGATTTCTGCATCCTTGCCACCTGTTGCAGAAATTGCATGAGGATATGAGCTGTTATAATAAATTGTGTCGCCTTCTTTTAAAATTTCAACACGGTCATTTATCTGGATGCGGATTTTGCCCTTTATAACAATATCCACTTCCTGACCTTCGTGAGAACTGAATACAGGCTCGTCATCAGGATTGTATGGAATTGTAACAAAGAACGGTTCAACAGCCTTACCCTTGAAACGGGGTGAAAGGTTGTTATAAACGTGCCCTGAACGTTTTACAATAGCAGAGCCTTCGCCCTTTCTTGTAACTGTGTAAAGCGAAAGATTAGGACTGCTTCCTTCAAGAATGTCCTTCATTTCAACCTTGAATACATCAGCACACTTGTAAATGAAGTTAAAGTTAAAATCAACTTCACCCTTTTCGAGCTCTTTGTATTCGCTTTCTGTTACACCTGTGCGTTCTGCCATTTCTTTCTCGGACAGTGCCGCAATTTCACGAAGTGTTTTGATTCTTTCTGCTACTTCCTTTAACTGATAACTCATAAAATTTTACTCCTTTCAGGGACGATTAAAAACAAAAATCGTCCCAAACAAATTTTTTGTTTGAGACGAATATTATATACTATATCCGCGGTACCACTCAAATTGCACAAAACTTGTGCCGCTTAGCAGGCTCCATCAAGCCCTCTGCCTTAACGATGCAGCTCTCGGAGAGGTTTACTTGCTTAAATCACTTTCAACCCTCGGCTCGGAAGTGATAAGTCATTGGAAAAACTTGTTATTGGCTCGCAGCAACCGCCAACTCTCTCAAAACGCCTTAATCCGACCGTCTTCGTCATAGCCTTTGTTTATTAAATTTTACGATTGAGATAATTATATATCAACTTTTTTCATTTGTCAAGCATTTTTTTTATATTCTTGCAACGCCGGTATCTTTTGCAGCTTCAGCTACTGCTTCTGCAACAGCTTTTCCGACTCTCATATCAAATGCCTTTGGTATTATGTAATCAGCCTTTAGTTCGCTGTCTTGAATTAATTCAGCAATAGCAACCGATGCCGCCATTTTCATTTCATCATTTATGGTTGATGCACGAACTGATAATGCACCTTTGAATATTCCCGGGAAAGCCAGAACATTGTTAATCTGATTTTCAAAATCGCTTCTGCCTGTTCCCACAATGAAAGCCCCTGCTTTTTTTGCAAGGTCAGGCATAATTTCAGGGACAGGGTTAGCCATAGGAAATACAATTGACTTTTCGTTCATAGACTTAACCATTTCTTCCGAAACAATATTCGGCGCAGAAACCCCGATAAATACATCTGCTCCCTTTAAAGCATCGGAAAGTGTTCCCTTAAGCTTTTCGGGATTGGTTTTTTTCGCCATTTCCTTTTGAGCATCAGTAATTCTTTCATCACTTTCGTCTAAAATTCCGAAACGGTCGCACATAACAAGATTTTTAACACCTAAATTCATTAGGTGAATACCTATTGCTGTACCTGCACTTCCTGCTCCGTTAATTACTACACGAACTTTTCCGATTTCCTTACCTGCAACCTTAAGAGCGTTAATGAGTGCTGATGCAACAACTATAGCTGTTCCGTGCTGGTCATCGTGAAAAACGGGAATGTCGCATAATTCTTTTAACTTTCTTTCAATTTCAAAGCAACGGGGAGCGGCAATATCTTCTAAATTTATACCACCGAAGCTTCCTGAAATATTGTATACTGTCTGTACAAACTCGTCAACATCTTTAGTCTTAACGCAAAGAGGAAAAGCATCCACATCTGCAAATTCTTTGAAAAGAACGCATTTTCCTTCCATAACAGGCATACCTGCCTCAGGGCCGATATCTCCAAGCCCTAAAACTGCAGTTCCGTCAGTTATAACAGCAACAATATTGCTTCTTCTTGTTAATGTATAAGAACAATCAATATCCTTTTGAATTTCAAGACAGGGCTGAGCAACTCCCGGAGTATACGCAAGGGACAAATCCTCAGAATTTTCCACTTTCACACGGGATACAACCTCAATCTTTCCACCCCATTGTTTATGCTTTTCTAACGCCTTTTCTCCTATTGTCATAATTTTTGTCCTTTCTGATTATATTTTTTAGTTGTAAATTGTTTAATATCAGGTTCATTCTTCCTTTTTCAATGACTCTCCGCAATGGGGACAATAATCAAAATTACTTCCCCTGACATTTAAAAGAGAGTAATTGCAATGGGGACACCGATAAAACAAAAGAGCCTGAAACAATGCTGCCACAAACAAAATTGTTCCGATAGTCAAAAATATGCCCATTGTTTTTTCACTTTCAAAATGACTGCCGAGCAACATAATAACTATGCTGACAACAAAGCCTGTCAGCATCAGGATTCTGCTTTTACGAAAATCCATCCCGCCAGCTCCTTTTTCCCTTTATGTAAATATATTCTGAATTCTTATGAGACTAAAAATTCAAGTTATTTATTGACTGTCATATAAATGTATGCTATAATACCCTTACCACACAAATTGAATATATTCTCGGGAAAGCATTTTTATTTTGCAAAAAAATGCATTCTCTATTTTGCTTTCTTTGAGATTAGTAAAACGATTTGTGTGGTAACAAACAAGAGTTATGCATTTTTTGGTGCATCAACTTCTGTTGGTGCACTTTTTTGATTTGCATACTTTATTTCAAAAGGTTGCCACACACTTTGACTAAATCCGCCCATGTGGCAGATTTTTTCATTTAATAAAAGACTTGTAAACTTATTTTAACATAAAAAAGCTTATAAATCAATACAAGCCGGCATTAAAAATGAATAAAAAAATACGGCACAACCATAAAGGAATATGCCGTTTCTCAAAAAAAGAGAAAAATAAGTATGAAAAAATGGTAAACTGACAACGACCATAGCCGTTGCGGTATTTAATATGCTCGAGGCATACTAAAACTAAATTTAAAACTGCAAAATCTGTGTCTGTTAACATTTGCACGACTTCGCAAAGTTCATTTTAACATACAAGAAACGTAAGATATTTACACAAAAGGGCAAAATTTTTACACTTTTCGTTTTGAATTCTTATAAGAAAGAGGTGCTGATATATCCAAAAGATAGAAATATCAACACCTCTTTGTTTTTTTTAGAAATATTCACTTAAAAGGAGAATTGCCAGAGCTATGATGGTGGGCATATCCTTTTTCTCCTCGGTAAGCATCAGTATTAAAATTACCACCAGCAAAATATCATCAGTTTTTAATCCTGAAAGAAAAGAATTGGCAGACTGAATATGAGCGGGTGAAGCATCTTTCGGGACATCTTGTGCTAAAGCATTGTCTTTCTCTGCTCCGAGAACAGGAAAATCTTCTGCTCTCGGCACAACTCCCGAAAAATTTTCATACTGTCTTTGATACTTTCTTTCCAAAATTAATCCTCCCTGAAAACATTTATTGCTTTACTTACCTTTACTGCAGTTATAAGCTTATTTGCATTTACTGCCCTGCCGGCACTTAAGTACGGTGAAAGAGCATTGATTAAATTAATACTTGGATCCCGGGCATTGTTAAATGCATCGTAAGCTTTTTTCATTTTAGTCATAGCCTGCAGACTTTGTTCATTGTTTGATAAAAGATTTGCCAGAAAGCTTATGTCAGGCACTTGCACATCTGTTTTTTGAGGTATAGCTTCTGGAGATTCTTCCTTTGACGCTTCTTTGTTAATTCCAAGCATATCAGATACGCCCTTTAAAGCATCTGAGTTTCCCAAAAGACCTGAAAGCATCTGGAGTGTATCCTGATTCATTTTCAACCCTCCTTGGGCAGCTTGCTTAAGTCAAGCCCTTTTAGTATCTCCTGCGGACTTTTTCCCAAAGCAGCCTTTAGTTTGTTCTCATCTAAGCTTGCGCCTTTGGCATTTTCGAGCAGCTTTTTTATATCATCCTTGCTCATGTTTTCAAGCTGTGCTTTTAATTGCATTCCTTCACGGGTATTCATAAAATTTTTGATTTTACCAACGGTTTCATCATCAATCTCTCTTCCGAGAAAATTCACGCCGTTTCCACCTCACTTAGCTTTTTTCTGTCGGTGCTTTCGGCACCATACTTATAAATATGGTGCCGAAATTAATATTATGTCAATAAACGAATAAAATAAGGAAAACAATAATGAAAAACAAAATATTGGTGTTACAGCTGTTGTTATTATCACAGCTTTTTTCGCAACCGCATTTGAGCATATTTTCTACCTCCTTGATGTAGTGGGACCTTTAAGCAGTTGCGTTAGTACCAAAACGGGGTCGGATACTAACGCAACTGCTTAATAGTCCTGCTTTATACTATGCCATTTTTATGTAATTGTTACAGTTGACTATAGTTGTAAATTATGATAAACTAATAAAGGTGATTTTTTTGACAAGAATTGTAGTTTTTTCGGATACTCACAGGCAGACGAAAGATGCATTTAAGGTTCTCGAAAATTTAATTGATGTGGATATGGTTATTCATTTAGGCGATTGCGTAGCAGATGCAGTTGAGTTGAGGCGTGCCTTTAAGGATATTCCTGTTTATTTCGTTTCAGGCAATAATGACATTTTTTCTGATTATCCCGAAAGTGAAATAGTTTCAGCAGAAAAAGTACGTATTTTCTGCACACACGGTCATAATTACAACACAGACAGACTTGTTTCACTGGCAAAGGATAAGGGATGCTTGGTAGTTCTTCGCGGGCACACCCATGTGAGTGAAGATATAACTGTTGACGGTATAAGGATAATCAATCCGGGGAGTATATCACGTCCCCGAGACGGACAAAAAAGCTACGCTGTCATTGAAATTGAAGAAAAACAAGTGTCGGCTTGTATTATAAATATACAAAGTTTTTATTGATAAGGAGTGGTTTCCATGAATTGTCCTGTATGTAATTCAGAATTAAAAGAAAATGAAAATCTCTGCCCGTTCTGTGGAGAGATTATTGCAAAAAGAGAAAGAGGAAGCATAAATTTTCCTGTTAATCCAAAAGCAAAAACTCTGTCTGTAGGGTCGTTTATGCTTATGATACTGGCGGGTATGATTTCGCCTCTTAATGTTATTTTGTATCTTATCTGGGCATTTTCGCCGAATACGAATATAAACAGGAAAAACTTTGCCCGTGCAATGCTTCTTTTGTGGCTTATTGCAATAGTTTTGGCAGTAGGTTCTTTTTTTGTTTTAAATAATTTTCTGAAATTCCATTTTGATTTTACCAATATAATTCTTTGATAAGGAGAACATTTTATGAAATTCAGACAAGTACATCTTGACTTTCACACAAGCCCGTTAATTGACGGCATAGGTGAAAAATTTGATAAAAAGCAGTTTCAGGAAGCACTAAAAATCGGCCACGTAAATTCAATTACCGTTTTTTCAAAGTGTCATCACGGTTATGCGTTTCATCCCTCTCAGGCAAACGAAATGCATCCGAATTTAAAATTTGACCTTTTAAAGGAGCAGATTGATGCCTGCCACGAAATAGGAGTCCGTGTTCCTGTTTACCTTTCAGCAGGTCTTGATGAAAAAATTGCAAGAATTCATCCTGACTGGCTTGTAAGAAATAAAGATGAGTCAACAATGTGGGCAAAGGACTTTTCCGAGGCAGGATATCATAAATTCTGTATGAATACACCTTATCTTGACGTGCTTCTTTCTCAGATAGAAGAGGTTTGTAAAAACTACGATGCTGATGAAATTTTTCTTGATATAGTTAATGTTCAGCCCTGTTACTGTCAGTACTGTATAAAAACTCTTACAGACGAGGGCAAAGACCCTTACGATGAAAAGAATATATTGGAGCTTGCAGAAAAAACCTACGCAAACTATGCAAGAAAAGTCCGTGAATCTATAGATAAGTATAAACCGGGGCTCCCTGTTTACCACAACGGCGGTCATACAAGACGTGGCAGACGTGATATTGCGTTAATGAACTCTCATTTCGAGCTTGAAAGTCTTCCTACAGGTGGTTGGGGCTACGACCATTTCCCTTTGTCTGTATCTTACGCAAGAACACTTGACAGAGAAGTGGTGGGAATGACAGGTAAGTTCCACACCTCATGGGGTGAGTTTGGTGGTTTTAAACATCCTAACGCGCTTCGCTACGAGGTTGCCCTTGCGTTGGCAAACGGTGCTGCGTCATCAGTAGGCGACCAATTACACCCGTCTGCAGAAATGAATATGGCTACATATGAACTTATCGGTAAAGCGTTCAAAGAAACTGAGGAAAAAGAGCCATGGGTAGACGGATACAAAAACAAAGCAGATATTGCTCTCCTTTCTCAGGAAGCTGTTGAAAACTACTTTACAGAAAATGACTTCAGTACAGGGGTATCAGGCAAAACGGGAAATACCGATGCAGGTGCAGTAAGACTTCTTTTAGAGGGAAAATATCTTTTTGATGTAATTGACCTTGAAGCAGATTTTTCAAAATACAAGGTTATCATTCTTCCTGATACTGCAAGAGTTGATTCACACATAAAAGATTTAATTGACAAATTTATTGATAATGGTGGAAGAATTCTTGCAACAGGCACATCGGGTCTATACAGAGATGAAGACTCCTTTGCTTTTGATTTCGGAGCAGAATATGTAGGTGTAAATGAATTTAACCCCGATTATTTTGTACCTGAATTTCAGATGAAAGCATATCCTACCAAAACACCTTTTGTTATGTACTCTCAGGGTCATAATATTGCTCTTGACGGTGGGGAGGTTCTCGCAACAAGAGAAAACCCGTACTTTAACAGAACAGCTATGCATTTTTCATCTCATAAACACACTCCTAACAATATGGTTTCTGCAGGACCTGCAATAGTTGCAGGAGATGACGGAATTTATATTTCCTGGAGTGTATTTGAAGAATATGCAACTATGGGAAGTTATGTTTTAAAAGAAATGGTTTTCCATTCTCTTGATTTACTTTTGGGAGAAGATAAGTCTGTGGTTACCAATCTCCCTGCACAGGGTGTGGTTACACTTACCCAAAAGGATGATAAAGAAATAGTTCATCTGTTATATGCGTCTCCTGTTAAACGAGGAAACGGTATTGAAATTATTGAAGATTTAATTCCTGTTATAAATACTGCAGTTTCTCTGAAAACAGATAAAGATGTTAAAAAAGTTACTCTTGTTCCTCAGGGAAAAGAAATTCAATTTGTAAAGGAAAATGGTGCAGTTAACTTTAATGTGAAAGAATTTACCTGCCACCAGATGATTTGTGTTGAATAATATGATAGAAAAAAACAAACATTATACCGCCATAGTTTCGGAAAACGGATTTGGCGGTGAAGGAATAGTAAAAACTAAAGACGGGTTTACCGTCTTTATTCCTTTTGCACTAAAAGGAGAAGAAATTGAATATCGTGTAGTTAAGGTTCTCTCCTCACACGCTTATGGCAAACTTATAAAAGTTATCAAGCCTGCAGACTCGCGAAGAGAGCCTGTTTGCCCTGTTTTTTGGCGATGCGGAGGATGTAATTTTCTCCATATGGATTACTCCCGTCAAAAGGAAATTAAGTTTCAGCAGGTAAAAAGCTGTATGAAAAAATATGCAGGGCTTGAGCCTGAAATACTTCCTGTTATGGGTATGGACAATCCCTTTAACTACCGTAACAAAGCAATGTATCAGGTGGAAAAAGGTGAAATAGGCTTTTATGCCCCACGCAGTCATAATCTTATTTCTTTTGATAAATGCTATATGCAAAATCCACTTGATGAAGAAATAATCAAAATAACAAAAGAATATTGCGTAAGATACAACGCACCCATACGCACCCTTTTTACAAGATATGGAGAAAACTGTTGTATGGTTACCGTTGTTTCGTATAAAGAAAAGCTCCCTGCTGTTGATTTTCTTATAAGTCGGCTTAAAAAACTTAGTCCTCTTATCACAAGTGTTATTCAGAATATCAACACAGATAATACCAATACGTTGCTGGGAAAAACAAATAAAACATTGTATGGAAGTGATACGATTACTGCAAAAATAGGTGATGTAAAGCTTAAAATTTCTCCTCATTCCTTTTTGCAGATAAACCCCACACAGACAGAAAAGCTATATTCAAAAGCAAAAGAGCTTGCAGATTTCAAAGGCAGCGAAACTATCTTTGACCTTTACTGTGGAGCAGGCTCAATAGGTCTGTTTATGGCCGGCTCGGTTAAAAAAGTTATAGGCGTCGAATCAGTTCCTCAGGCAATTGTTGACGCCAACTTCAATAAGAATATGAACAAAACAGAAAATATAGAATTTATCGAAGGCGCTTCTGAAACAGTAATGCCTCAATTAATAAATTCGGGCATCGTTCCCGACGCAGTAATACTTGACCCACCAAGAAAAGGCTGTGATGAAAGCTTAATCCGCCTTTTAGATGAATGTAAAATTAAAAAGATAATCTATATTTCCTGCAATCCCGCAACCCTCGCCCGGGACATCGCACTTTTGAAGGAAAATTACTCCATCTCTCCCGTTCAGCCTGTAGATATGTTTCCAAACACAAGCCACGTAGAGTGCGTCTGTGCTTTGCACAGAAAAGCTTTGCTATGACAGATAATTGCAAGTAAAGGAGTAAAAATATGGTAAAGAAAAGCTTTGCACAATTACTTATGTATTTTGTCATAGGAATAAGTTTGATAATTTCCGTTGTATGTTTTTGTTTTTACTACGGAAAAATATATAAAAGCAGTGCAGTTTTGTGGACAGGTGTTACATTTTTTACTGTTATGTATCATCTTTGGGCAAGAATTATTTTTGGCAATATAACAAAGCTTTTTAAAATTAATTACAATAACTTCTGGTTCAGGGAGCGTTCCTTTGAAAAGGTAATTTACAATGCTATCAATGTAAAAGGCTGGAAAGATAAGGTTCTTACATATAATCCACACTTATTTTCTCTCAAGAATTACACATTGGAGGAAATTGCACTTACTATGACAAAGGCAGAAATTGACCATTGGATTAATGAAATAATTTCCCTTACAACTCTTTTATTTTCTCTGATATGGGGAAACCTTGAAATATTTTTAATTACAGCAATAGCGGCTATGATTTTTGACGGACAATTTATTGTAATTCAGAGATTTAACAGACCGAGAGTACTAAGACTTTTAGAAATGAAAAAATCGAAAATGGTAACAAAATGACAAGTTTTATTTCAAACAACAAAATATTTACGGGCAATACACTAAAAATTATTGCCCTTATTTGTATGACCTTCGACCATGTGGGGAAGGAATTTTTTCCCGATTTGTTATGGATGCAGATAATCGGAAGAATTGCATTTCCCATATTTAGTTTTATGATTGCCCAAGGGTGTCGGTATACCAAAAGCAGAAAAAGATATCTGCTTACTCTGGGCATTATGGCGCTTGTTTTACAGATAATATATTATATTTTTGAAAAAAGTCTTTATATGTGTATATTTGTTACATTTACTTTATCTGTAAGCCTAATTTATGTTTTTGATAGTTTCATAAAAGACAAAAATCTGAAAAATTTTGTTGTGGTTTTGGGTGTGCTGAGTGTTATATTTTATTTAACAAAAATTCTTCCTATGACTACATCGTTTTGGATAGACTACGGTTTCTTCGGAGTTATACTCCCTGCAGTAATTTACTTTTGTAACAAAAAGAGTGTTAAACTTGTATTATTTGCTTTAATGCTTTTGCTTGTCTCTCTTGATTTGGGTGGAAAACAAATCTATTCCCTTTTGTCTCTGCCTTTAATTATGGTTTACAACGGGAAAAGAGGAAATTTAAATCTGAAATATTTATTTTATGTGTACTATCCGCTTCATCTTGCGGTTATATATTTAATGAGGTGAGAAAAATATGAAGTCAATAGTTGTTTATAAATCAAAATACGGGTCAACAAAAAGCTATGCTCAGTGGATTGCAGATGCTCTTAACTGCGAAATGGTTGAAGCTAAAAACATTACCATAAACGAATTGGAGAAATATGATAATATAATTTATGGGGGAGGTTTATATGGTGAAGTTATAAACGGACTTCACATTATAACAAAAAACATCGACAAGTTAAGAAATAAAAAAATTGCAGTTTTTTCAACAGGAATAACACCCCTTGACTGTCGTGATTATTACGACAGCTACGTTCTGGAGAAAAACTTTAAAAGTGCAGTCCCTGAAAACATAAGGGTATTTAATTTTCTGGGCAAGATGAAACTTAGTGAACTCTCAATGGTGCACAGAACAGCATTAAAAACCTTAAAGAAAATTATGTCAGCCAAGGAAAACCCGACGGATATGGAAAAGCTTTTAATAGAGCTTTGCGATGCAGACGGAGACTTTTCTGATAAGAATGCAATTTTTGAGTTGGTAAATTACATAAGCACACGGAGTTAGGCTCCCGTATGCTTAGGAGGAAAATAATTTATGATTAAGAACATACTTTTTGATTTTGGAAGAACACTTGTGGAACATCCCGAAGACGGGGCAGGACGACAAATAATAAAGGAAAGCGGAATAACCGACAAAAACGATATAAGATTAGTTCAAAAGGTTATATTCAATGTAGATAAATATTTAAACCGTCTTGATGAGGATTCTCTTGACAGGGAAGAATATAAGAAAAAGATAAAACAAGAACTGCCTGAAAAATTTCAAGATGCAGTTTCCTCGATTTCCGACTATCATATAAACAGACTGCCATTGCTTAAAGATACTGTTTATATGCTTGAAAAGCTCAAAAATGATGGGTTTAGGTTATTTATTACATCTAATCTCGACTTGCTTCATTCAAGCCAGATGCCAAACCACCAAATAGCAAAATATTTTGATGATATGGTTTTTTCTTCACAGATAAAAGCACGAAAGCCTTTCAAGAAGTTTTTTGAAATTGCTCTTGAAAAATTCGGTGTCAGCAGAGAAGAGTGTTTATTTGTTGATGACCTTGAGGAAAATGTAGAAGGGGCTAAAAAGTGTGGCATTAAAGGTTTTGTATTCAAAGGCAATGTGCAAGATGTGTTGGATTATATTAAGCTGTACAATAAAAAAGTTGCTGAAGACTAACTTTCAGCAACTTTCTCTTTTATTTGAATTATGCAATTCTTCTTCCACACACAAATCTTGATGAATAATAAGGTGATGTGGAAATTGTTGTAACAATTACGCCTGTGCTTGCGTTATTTGCGTGAACAAACTGGTCATTTCCAATATAAATACCTGCATGGCCGATTGATGAATATCCTCTGTCGTAGAAGAGGACTACATCTCCGGGCTGAAGATTTGCTCTTGAAACCTGTGTACCATTTGAATTCTGACCTGCTGCTGTTCTGTTAAGGCTGTAGCCAAACTGTTTGTACACATAACTTGTGAAACCTGAACAGTCAAAAGCTGATGGACCTGATGCACCGTAAACATAAGGCTTTCCTACATGCTTCATAGCTTCGCCTACAATCTTTTGTGCCTGTGTAACATTTGCATTCGCAACAGCAGTCTGAGCCATAGCGTCTACAATATACTGAGCTGAAATCCAACCATGCTGACCGTTATATTCAACATTAACCCATTCTGAATCTTTTCCTAATACAGGAAGGGTCTGACCTTTGTAAACAAGTCCGATAATTTCGCCATCCATACCGGGTGTTTTTCTTACGTTAACTGCACTGCCTGTAACAACTCCTTCGTGGGCATTTACAGAAACATAATCGTTTATTATGTATCCTTCTTTTCCGTCAGGAAGTGCTACCTTTGACCATGTGTTTCCTTTTGAGATTACATTAAGCTCTGTACCTTTAACAACAGTTGTAATAACACTGTGAGCAACACTCTCGCCGCTTCTTACGTTTACCACACTGCCTGTAACAGTACCGATGCCTTCATAAGCAAGGGCATTAACCGAGCATGATAAAACAGTAATTGTAACCAATGCGGTATATATTAACTTTTTAGTTATCTTTTTTATAAAACTCATATAAAAATATAGCCTTTCTTAATTCTACATGAGTTAGTATACTACAAAATTTAATAATTGTCAATATAAATTTAACATTTTTTGTAACATTTTCTTAACAATTTATAAAAAACAGCCATTTTAAAGGCTTTTTTGACCATTAAAATGACTGCCGTTTCCGTAATATTTTTAATTTTCTTCGTAGGAAAGCGCATCCTCAAGCCATGCATTTGCTAAATCAAGAGCGTCAAAAAGACCGTCTCTTTCACTTTTCTTAACAGGTCTTTCTTTTTCTGCAAGGTGAGTTTTGTTATTCATAAGAGAAACTTTTGCTTTTGATGTCATTTCAAGTCCATCAACATTTTCGGATTCCTTAATGTCAATTTCTACTATATAATTATCATCTATAAACCCGTAATATATTTTATTTCCTCTTCTTACTACAGGTCTTCCTTTATACATAAGCTCGTCAAGCTTGTTTTTTGGTGCAGCCATTATACTTACCTCTTTCTGTATTATTAAAATAATTTGACTTTTTCTTTTTAATATTGTAACATATATTTATTCTTGTGTAAAGTAAAATTTTGGAGGAAAATATATGTTTTTATTTACACTTATTAAAAATATAATAACTATGTGCGGTGTAGGAGCAATTGTAGGTTTTGCGTTCGCCCTCATCCCTCAGAAGTTTTTCAATATTAAATTGTGGAAAAAATCTTTCCCGTTTGAGGAAAACGGAATTTTTTATGAAAAATATCTTAAAATACATTTATGGAAAGATTTAATTCCTCAATTCAGTAAAATGTTTCATTTTGGATACAGAAAGGATAAAATTCCTGTAAGAGATATTGTTCATTATGAAATGTTTATGATTGAAACAATCCGTGCTGAAATTACTCATATGCTTCTGATAGTGTTCTCTCCTTTGTATTATAGTTATTTTTCAAAGGGTTGGGCACTTTTTGCAGTTGCCGCCTCAATCATTGCAAACCTGCCTTGTATAGCAATTCAGAGATATAACCGCATAAGAATTTCAAAAATAATTGCCCGTCTTGAAAATAAATTTCAAATTTCAAGTGAGAAAAACGAAGAAAATTAAAGATAATAAAAGAAAACGAGAGATTAGAAAAACAACCGATAAAATTTTGCGAAAAACCTCTTGACAACTTTTTACTTTTGTAATAGAATATACAATGTTCGAAACTTAAAAGTATTATTTAAGGAGGTTTTTTAATATGCGTACTTACATGGCTAAAGCTACTGACATCAAAAGAAATTGGTATATTATAGACGCAGAAGGTAAGCCTTTAGGTAGAGTTGCTGCTCAGGCTGCTGCTATTCTTAAAGGAAAACATCTTCCTACTTACACACCTCACGTTGACTGCGGTGATCACGTTATCGTAATTAATGCTGAAAAGGCTGTTGTAACAGGTAAGAAAATGACAGATAAGATGTATTATCATCACACAGGCTGGATTGGTAATCTTAAGGAATCAAACTATAGTGCAATGCTTGCAAAGTTCCCAACAAGACCTATGACACTTGCAATCAAAGGTATGCTTCCTAAGAACAGCCTCGGTGCAAAAGCACTTACAAGATTAAGAGTATACGCAGGCAGCGAGCATGAACATCAGGCTCAGAACCCTGTAGTATGGGAAAGATAAGGAGGTAATGGAAAATGGCAAATAAAGAAGCGCTTTACGGAACAGGAAGAAGAAAATCTTCAGTTGCCAGAGTAAGACTGTTACCCGGCAAAGGCAATATCGTTATTAACAATCGTTCAATCGACGAATATTTCGGTCTTGAAACACTTAAGGTTACTGTAAAACAGCCATTGGTTGCAACAGATACATTAGGTAAGTTCGATGTAATCGTAAACGTACAGGGCGGTGGTTTCACAGGTCAGGCTGGTGCTATCCGTCATGGTATTTCAAGAGCACTTTTAGAAGCAGACGAAACATTCAGAGCAATCCTCAAAAAAGAAGGTTTCTTAACAAGAGACCCAAGAATGAAGGAAAGAAAGAAATACGGCTTAAAGGCTGCTCGTCGTGCTCCACAGTTCTCAAAGAGATAAAAATACTACACCCACATTTTGTGGGTGTATTTTTATCCTATTCGCCCTGTGGGCGAATAATCCTGAAGTTTATCGCTCGTAGCTAAAAATATGCCACCGGCATATTTTCTTCACGCTCCGACAATTCTCAAAGAGATAATTATTTATTATCAAAAATTTCAGCACTCACTTTTGTGGGTGCTGTTTTATTTTTGTTGGAAGTATTTATTTTCTGACATTTTTGTGATAATATATAATCAGTTAATCAGCAAGGGAGATTATATATGAAAAAAATGATACTATTAATTCTTTCTTTGTTTTTGGTATTCGGGATAGTAGTCTACAATATTATTAAGCCTGAAAAACAATCTGTTTCAAGTGGAGTTTCAAATTCAGATGTTGAAGGAGTTTTCATTGAAATTGAAGGTATATATACATACTCTGACAAAACAACTTTAGCTGTTAAGTGGATTAACAACACTGAGTTTCCACTTACATATGGGGAAATGTACTCTATTGAACGATTGGAAAACGGTGAATGGAAAGATTGTTCTCTCAGAGATAACATTTTTATATTATTAGGATACTTGCTGCAACCAAATGAAACGATAAATAAAGAGTATCTGATTACTGACAGGTTTGATATAAGTAAACCTGGGACGTATCGTTTCTGTGCTGATTGCAGTGTGGATATGCCAATACCGAAAGAATGTTTTGTATGGGCAGAATTTACAATAAAATAAAAATGAGGGAATGTAAAAAAAGTTCATATTCCCCAAAATTGAGGGTGTAAAAAATCTTTGATTTTTTACACCCTTTTTGCGGTTCTTGACTTTTTTACATCCCTATAAAATTATAATACCAATGATGGAGCTGAATAAATTCTTGTGGCATATTCTGCATCAAGAGAATATAAGCCTTTTGAATCATTGCCGAAAAGTTCCATTTTCTTAATCATGTCGTCGGCGTTTTTCTCTTCCTCAAGCTGTTCTTTAACAAACCAGTCCAGAAACTGCATTGTTCTGAAATCTTTAACATCATATGCAGCAGCATAAATGTCATTTATAAGGCTTGTTACATATTTTTCATGTTCAAGACCTGCAACAAGTGGGTCCATAAGAACTTTAAGCTCCTTGTCCGGCTTGTCAATTGCGCCAAGCTCTACCTTTTCACCACACATCTGTAAGTACTTTAAAAAGAGCATTGCATGGTCTCTTTCTTCCTGAGCCTGAATCATATACCAGTTAGCAAAACCATCAAGCCCCTCTGCTTCATAAAAAACAGAAAAATCAAGATATAAATATGCCGAATACAATTCCTTTGTTATTTGTTCGTTAAGTAATTTTGAAACCTTTGAGTCTAACATTATTAAACCTCCTTTTAAATTCAAGCGTCCGGAAGGACGCCTGAACTGAATCTTACTTAAAATATCTGTTTAAAAGTCCCTCTAAGCCTTTTCCATGTCGAGCTTCGCCGCACCAAATTTTTTCGTATCATTAGACCAACTCTAACACTATGAGCACCTAACATCCATTTTGTCCGACCATTTGTCCGACAACTTTCTACCTGAACTTTATAATACCCATACACATCTTTTCTGTATTGTTAGATGGGTTCTACTACTAAAATTCGTGTCCAAAACTGTACTCGGCAAATATTAAGCAAGTTAAGACCAATGTCTTAAACTATATTATGAACTTCTTTTTTATATTATATCACATCCCATACTTTTTTTCAAGCATAATATTATTTTAAATAGAGAGCAGCCGCACAGACTGCTCTCAATTAACTTTAATCCCTATAAAAAATACCATTTTTAAAGTGACCAGATGGCAAATCAATAATTTGCTCTTTTTTCTTTTTGTTATCTTCACTATTGCTATTAACGGCAACATCATTTTCGGATGGTTTAACAGCCTTGATAGCAGCACTTAATGCAGTTAAAGTGTTATTCACTTTAATATCCCTTTGAGGGTCAACCCTCATTCTACCATCCCTATCATGAATATAGTATTTCTTAGTTGTTTCGGGTTTTGAATGCCCTGCCAACTTTTGCAAATCATCTAATGGGATATTTCCTTCCAATGCCAATTCAGTTAAGAAAGTATGCCTGAAATCATGATAAGAAAAATCAAGGTCTACCATCTCACCCTTGTCATTTTCTATCAGGAATCGGTGCTTACCAGTTGTCTTTTCAACTCTACGAGTTGCATATTTAGTGCTATCAGATGTTAAGAACTCACCTTTGGGTTTTACATTAACGAAGTTATGTACATAAGCCTGAAAAAATTCTCCATCTTCTGTTTCAATACCTACACTACGTAGACCATTTTCGTATGCGCTACCATATCTTTCTTTATTCTTTTCCTGCTTAGCCTTCAATTCCAACAAAAATTCACGAAGAGGTTGAGACATCGGAACTTTTCTGTCACTTGCAGTCCTTTTTAAAGAAGATAACCACCACAACCCTTTTTCAGAGCTATATAATAACTGCTTATTGATATACACTTCATTAGAATCAAAGTCTATATCGTCCCATGTTAGTCCGAATATTTCAGATATTCTAGCACCTGTATTTATTGCAATAACAAAAGAGGCATAGGTATTAGAAGTTTTAAGGCCACTATCAATAACAGATAACTCCTTAGCATACAGATAGCGTCCCTCTTCCTTTGGAATACCTTTTTTACGCCAATCCGCTTGCTCAGTTGCTTTAACCTTAAGCATAGGATTTTTATCTATCATATCATTTTCAAGAGCATAATCAAAAGTAACCTTCATAGCCTTGTATATACCAAAAATATATTCCTGTGAATACACAATATCCTTATGGTAATTACAATCTTCTGTACGCTCACCTTTTTTTGTTAGGAAAGCCTTGATATCACCAGGTGTTATCTTTGCAATTTTGACAGTTCCCCAATAAGGCACGATGTGATTTTTCAAAAGACTATTACGCTTCCTTATAGAGGCTTCCTTATATACACCCGAATGAGTCTTTTCTTCCCAAACCTCTACAAAAGTCCAATCCCTAGTCTTGGTCTTAACATCCTTGACCATAACTGCCTCTAACCACTTATCACGAGCACAAGCCGCTTCGTATGGAGTATCGAAACCGCTTTCGCTATGTTTATATAGCCTACCACTTTCGTCCCTATACTGAACCCTGTACTCAAACTTTTCACCGCGTGCTCGCACGCCTGTAGGTAATTTCTCACCCATGTTAAACACTCCTTAAACTAAAATTTCCTTTTTAAGTTTGTTGAATGCTACCGTAAACAAACAACTTAGTCAAGGGGTACGCGAAAGTTTCTCCACTTTGACCAAATTCTTTTCTGCATCAGCACAACAAGATATCACACAAATACCAACCTAAAAAGGTTATACTATTATTAAAAGTGTCCAATGCACAGTGTTAACTTGAGGCATTTCTCCGAGTTTTCAAAAAAATTATCTGCATAAAAATGAAAAAACAGGCTAATGTCTTTACACATCAACCTGTTTACGATTGCTTAACGCATCACAATAGGTATTTCAAGTAAAATTTTACAAAAGTAATTAAACCCAAAAATAGTATGAATCAAACTGACTTTCCAAGTATTTTTCATCAAATTGCAAATCATTTGGTTGTGACTCGTTGACTTCAAATATATCAGAACGAGATACCAAAGAACGAGGGGTAGAAAACCAATCTTTTCCTTTACTAAACTTTATATAATCAGTTTGTATTTCACAAGAAAAAACAGTTTCACAATTAGCCTCTGCTAATTTACAATACCCATTAACTGACTTTGTGTAATATTTAGCAACATTGTAAAGAACTTCTGCACTACATACAACTTTGTTAAAATCACGCAATTCAACCAACCTGCAATATGCAGCAATGGCATCAAGAACGCCTACACTCTTAACACCAGTAATACAAACACCTAAATTACTATTAGTATAATGCATAAATACTGATTCCAACATACATTTTCACCTCCTTAAATTAAACGCACCTTAACATGCTATATACATATAAAATACCTCTCATTTTACTATGCGAATTATTTTTTACCTCTTGCAAATTAGCAGGTGTTATATTATAACACCATTCTCCCAATATAGTAACGTGGGGAGTGTGGGGACAGGGGGAATTATTTATAAATCACTCAAATTGTTTTATAAATAAGGTTTAAAAGTTTTATAAAACAATGCAAAAGGTTTTATAAAAGACTCAAAATCTTTTATAAAACCCCTCTGTCATTTTGATATTATTGTACACGCACTATCTCTATACCTGCAATTGGAAGTAAGATTGAATCTGTGCTAACAATTACATCGTAGGCCTCTTTGCTATTTAGGAACTCCTGCTCCGAATGTAGAGTGACAGTAACTAGCAGATTATTTGCATCCGCGTAGTCATGAAGTACCTTTAATTTTTTGGATTCTTCCACTTCATCAGAAGCCTTTAGGAAGAAAGCACAACGCCTAAAATTATTCACTTTAACCAACCCTTTCTGAAATTAATTCCCGCTTATACTTATAATAAGTATTACGACTAACCCCAACTATTGCCATTAAATCCACATCACTCAAGGAACCATCGAAGTCTTTAGAAAGTTCCTGAATCTTGCTTTTAGCAACAACAGATTTTTTAACATTTAACTTTCTACCCTTTACGCCACCAACTTGTTTGCCCTCTAACTTTGCAGTTACCAGACCCTCTGCTGTTCTTTTATGCAAATCTTCCACCTCTTTGGCAGCCTGCTCGAAGGCTATCCTTATTTGTTTTTCTGCAAGTTTACGGAGATATAGATTTACCCCTTCCAAGATATAATCTACATCTTCTCCTGTAAGAGCCACCTGACGCTGAAGTGCTTCTTTATAAACATCGGTGTTAATGTGGGGCTCTTTTAAAAACACCAAAGAAATACCCTTATCATATAACTCAAAATACAAGGCAACACCCTCATCCGCATTTCTGCTCATACGACTAACAGAATCAAAAATAATTCTATCCCCAGACTTGACCACCCTTAACAACTTGTCTAATTCCTTGCGACCATAGAACTTGGTGCCTGTAAATACTTCCTGAAAAATTATTGCATCAGGGGAAACTGCCAGAATATTGCGAATTTGCCTGTCAATAGATTGCCTTTTAGTACTGATTCTTGCATAACCATAGTCTTTGCCCATATAGAACACCTCCTAAAGTATTAAAACTAACGAACGCTAATTTTGATACTGTATCATACCGCAAAATTCGGAGTTTGTCAGCTCGGTTTTGATACTTTTTCACACTATGTCAGTTTTGATACTAAAATCCTAACCGCATTGCATAAAAAGATTAAACCGAATTGCTTTTCAAGACAATATAAGAAACAATCCGCAAATACCAAATAATCTCTATTATCCTTTTATCACATTAACAACTTGAAAAATTAATATCAACAACAACTCCTATTCAGTATATTTTCGGTGCCGAAAATATACTGAAGTATGTAAAAGAGCAATGACAGGTTCATTTTTTATAGTGTGCTTTTTCTTTATCTCAACTAAAAGAGGGGTAATCTCCATTACATATTAAAAGTAATAGTTCCAGAAAAAATTATCTAAAAAAATTTTTAAAGTTTATCAGGTACCCCCGAACACATAAAAATATATAACCTTTTTCAACTGCGATATACTAATATAAATAATCTGCTTTAACAGGTGCGAAATGTAATATCAAGTGTTCATTAAACACTATTTCATGCGGGTTGTATCACTTTAAAAGTGACGCGCTTCTGGGCAGTATTTACCCATATATCAAATAAGGGAATAATCAAGCATCGGTACATATAACACAACTATGAGAATGTTTTGATTAAAAATTAGACTTTAAGAAAAGAAAAACCTATAATTATTCAGATTATAAAAATTAAAGCCTAATTTTTTGAATTATTATACGCACAAAAAAAGAGAGAGCATAGACTAAATCTACATTCTCTCCGAAAATTTTAATTTTCAATTATTCCTCATCAATATTGGTGGGAAGTTTACCTATTATTTCAAACAATTCCTTTTTAATAACAAATGGTTGAGTAAAGGCATCTAATACCAACCCTACAACATTTTCACGAGCCATTGCCATACTCATGGCTTCAAAGGTATGCTTTTCTACCTTGCTGAACCTACCGCCATAGTCTTCGCCCATTTGCTCACAATTAGAGAATATTGGGAAGAACAACTCATCGCCATTTTGCAAGATATCAGGCTCCATCTTAATATCATTCATAGATTGGATAACATCACCTTTTTGTGCATTAAGGAATTGTTCCGCATCTTCATTGCTTATAACAGAATTACATGGAATCCATATAAAACTATCTCTCAAGCAGCGCAACAAGGCAAACAGGTTTTGCTCTGTTCTGTCATTATTAAATTGAGCAACTAACGCCCTTAAAACATTACCGCCCTCAAGGGTTTCTCTTTTTACACCCATTACAAATCACCTCTTATACCAAGCCGAAATACTTTTCAAAGAATTTCAACATTTTATCAATAATACCCTGTTTTTTCTCGGCTCTGTTACCACCGCCGAAGCGAGATACAGGAGGCATGAGTTTATCAATATCTGTTCCTGTAGTTTTAAGAAGCCCATCCCTGAAAGCATTATCCATAAAGCGCCTGGTCTCATCGGCCTTTAACTTTTCACCCGCAATCAACTCATCGAGGTCAGACTCCTTTTGTTCCTTAACAAACTTGAGCCAATCACGACTCACATCAGTATCGGCATTTATTGACGCAATAAAGTTATCAATAAGCTCTTTTTTAGACCTGAGTGCAAGACTTGACTTAATTGCTTTATCAATAGAAGCAAGAATTTCCTTATCCTTACAATTAGATTTATGATATTTAGCCACAAGCATCAGTATATAATCAATATTAACCTCTACCTGCTTAACAAGTTCCATTTCAAAGACAATATCATCTTTTATACTATCCTTTTCGCCTGTAGGCTTAAACTCATTCCTTATATCAAGATATGTACCCGTATAATCCTGAAAATCAATAGGTAATAATATTTCATTACCCGCAAACTTATCAAAGGATGAAAGTATATTCCTGAGTCTTAATATATTACCAAATAAAATTACAAAATCCTTTTTATTTTGCTCGCCTATAATTTGTTCGCTTAAAGGATATTTCTGCAGGAGTTGTGCTATACGCTCCTCATAGCCAATCTGATGCTTACCATTATCATCCTCATAGCCATAATAGTAATCCTCATAGGATTTTAAAAGCACAATACCTGTGGCATCCTTATCGCCGAACAGGGATATAGCATCTTCAGTTTCCTGTTGTAAATCTCTGAAGCACACAATATTACCAAAGGTTTTAACCGAGTTTAATATTCTGTTTGTTCTTGAGAATGCCTGAATCAACCCATGTTGCTTTAAGTTCTTATCTACCCATAAGGTATTAAGAGTAGTAGCATCAAAGCCTGTCAAGAACATATTAACAACAATCAATAGGTCAATTTCTCTCTTTTTAACCTTATCGGATAAGTCCTTATAATAATCCTGAAAGCCTTTATCGGAAGAATCAAAGTTAGTCTTAAAGGTCTTGTTGTAGTCCGCAATTACATCATCAAGAAAATCACGAGAGCTCTTATCTAATTTTTCTGTGTCAAAGCTCTCATCCTCCAAGATTCCATCGGCATTATCGGATTCATTAGGAGCAAAGGAATATATTGTAGCAAAGGTAAAATCCTTATGCATTTCCTCAACCTGCTTTTTAAACTCTAAATAATACTTTTTAGCCATTGGGATAGAACTTACTGCAAACATAGAGTTAAAGCCATTTACCCTCTGACCTTTAAGGCTATAATAAGAATTACGCTTTGTCTTTTGGTCAAAATGCTCTAATATATATTTTACAATTTCCTCAACTCTTTCGTGAGAACCCAGAACCTCCTCTGTGTTTATAGCATGAACCTGCTTATCTGTCATACCTTCTTTTGCCGCAACAGTATTAACATAGTCAATCCTGAATGGTAGAACATTGCCATCGTTTATAGCATCAACAATAGTATAGGTGTGAAGTTTATCACCAAACGCCTGCTCGGTAGTACGCATATTAGGATTGCCACTATTTGAAGAGTTTACAGCAAAAATAGGAGTTCCTGTAAACCCAAATATATGATAATTTTTAAACTCTTTTACAATACGAGCATGCATATCACCAAACTGACTCCTGTGACATTCATCAAATACCAATACCATGTGCTTTTGGTAAACAGGATGCCCTGAATTTCTTTTTACAAACTCGTCTAATTTCTGAATAGTAGTAACAATAATTTTAGAAGAGTCATCCTCTAACTGCTTCTGCAGCACTTTTGTGCTTTTATTACCATTTGCAGCACCTTTTTCAAATCTATCATATTCTTTTATAGTCTGATAGTCTAAATCCTTTCTGTCTACCACAAAAAGCACCTTATCAACATAGTCAAGAGAGGTAGCAAGTTGGGCAGTCTTAAAAGAAGTTAAAGTTTTACCCGAGCCAGTTGTATGCCAGATATACCCACCAGCAGACAACTCACCAGTCTTTTTATAATTTGTAGAAACTTCAATCCTGTTTAAAATACGTTCAGTTGCAACAATCTGATATGGTCTCATTACAAGCAGAAGCTCCTCGCTTGTAAATATGCAGTATTTAGTTAAGATATTAAGGATAGTATGCTTTGCAAAGAAAGTCTTTGTAAAGTCCACAAGGTCAGCAATTACCTTATTATTACCATCCGCCCAGAACGAAGTAAACTCAAAGCTGTTGCTTGTCTTTTTACTGCTTGACTTTGAATTTTTGTTACCTTCCTTTATTGCACTATCCCTTGTGGTATTAGAATAGTATTTTGTATGTGTACCATTAGAGATAACAAAGATTTGTACATATTCATACAAACCGCAGCCAGCCCAGAAACTTTCCCTTTGATACCTATTTATCTGGTTAAAAGCCTCTTTTAAAGCAACGCCTCTGCGCTTTAACTCAATATGAACCAGAGGCAACCCATTAACCAGAACAGTTACATCATACCTATTATCATGAGTTCCGCCATCTTCAACATACTGATTCAGTACCTGAAGGCTATTATTGTGAATATTCTTTTTATCAATCAGGTATATGTTTTTAGTGCTACCGTCATCACGCTTTAATACCTGAATAAAGTCCTCTTGTATTCTACGAGTTTTCTCTACAATGCCCTCATTACTATTTGAGATATTAGAGTTATAAAAGGACTCCCATTCTTTATCGCTGAACTTATAATTGTTTAACTTTTCAAGTTGTCCCCTTAAATTGCTAACCATATCATCGGCCTTATGTATTTGTATATACTCATAGCCTTGCTCGGACAGCATTTTTATAAAAGCAGCCTCCAAAGCAGCCTCGCTCTGATAAGCATCAGAACGCTGCTTCTGTGGCTCATATTCAGTAACAACAGTACTTTCAGAAGTCGAAAGAATTATATTATATTGGCTCATACACCTTGTGCCTCCAATCTTTTCACTTTGCTATCTAAATGTGCTTTCAAATCTTCGCTTTTGGTTATTGGGATAATTTCTTTATCTGTTATGAATTTGAGGATTAGTTCTGCACAATAAGCTTTTGCATATGCCAAGTCTCCTTTTAGAACAAAGACTCTGCTACCGTGTGATATTTCTGAACGTTGATTATAAGTAATCTTAAAATCTCTTTTTGTTGCTATATAAGTTTCTAAACTGTCAGAAATCATAGCCGACAAATAGTTTGTTATCATTTGGGTTAAGTCTTTTTCGTCGTATTCTATTAGAGCTTCAATAGCGGTTATATACATTACGAATTTTTGAGCATCAGAACGTTCGTGGATAATTCTCCCATAAGTTGTGAATGCATACCTGATTCGTTCATTGACCTCATTTTTTTCTGTTGAGGATAATCTCTCGATTAACGACTTAAAAATCGGGGAAACTGTATGAACTAAATTGTATGCATCAATATTCTCGTGCCTGTAAATATCATTTTCAAACTTTTCATAATTTTGCATGTGTGACGAAATAAAACAACGCCCAAACACAGGGTGAAAATCGTCAAATACGCAAACCGAGTAAGCGTTCCACTTGTTAATGTCAAAGAAAAATTGACAAATACCTTGAAATACCTCAAATTTATATCTTGCCAACTCATATGCTTTTTTAACATCTGAAGTTTCAATAGCAGTAGAAATCCAAACAGGATGTTCTTTGAATTGTTGATGATACTCCAAAAAAGTTTCTTCTGTTTCATAGCCTGTTAGTTTAAAAATATGTTCTTTATGCAGATTATAATCGTAAAGAGTAAAACAACCTATTTCCAGAGGAATATCTGTATTAACATCTACGCCATAAAGAGTGAAGAAAACATACTGTCTATCAACTTTAGCCATGTTAAGTTTATTATAAAACTTATCAAAGTTTTTTACTGTTACGCTCTCGTTCATAACTTTTAACCTTATCATAAAATGATGAAGTTTATCTGCAACATAATCAATAGAGAACTTTTCTTCGATACTCCCAGAAGAATATATCTGCCAAAAAGTATTATGATAAGAATCTGCGTAATCTTTAGATAAATGAAATGAGTAGTGTTTATTTATACGCTCGAAATAGTGAGAAAAATGCACGCAACTATCTGGGGAACGCTTCGAGTCCACACATCCCTCATATATTTCTGCATATGAAATTAATTCATTCAGTTTCTCTATTACTTCGGTTTTTTTCATGTGGTTAATTCCTTAAAAGATAATAGTTTGTCGCGATAGTATTCGTATTGCTTCTGTCTGGCTTCAATCTCTGCAGGTAAGCCTTCTGAAATATCATTACAAAGCATATCAAATTTTTTTAGTGCATCAATTATACGTTGTTGTTCTTTCTTTTCTATTAAAGGCAACTTGAATTTTCTGATTTTTTCCATAGGTATATTTTGCATAGAAGAAGCCTGCAACAATTTAGAAATCTGCTCAGCTTTAAACTTATCTGTCAGAAAATAGTACATCATATATTCAGGAATGAATCTATCATCTGTAATGCGAATAAGGGCAACATTAGGAGCTAAATAGTATTTGTCATCTTCGTTTATGAGAGCAACTTGTCCAACAGTTCCTACATAAGTAAAGAGCATATCGCCGATACGTAGTTTACTTCTTGTAATCATATCAAGGTCGCTTCCGTCTATGTATTTGACATCATCTAATACAAGATGCCCATTTTTTACATTTAACCCTCTTAATGCTATTATTTCACCTACATCAGAATACTTAACATATTTTGTAAACTCAAAGCCAGCCAACTTAGTAACAGTAGCTACTTCACCAAGCTCAATCCAATTAACATTAGTATCTTTAACGCAAGGGAATAGGCTTGAAGAATAATACTCATATTGTGTTTTACGAGCTGTAAGCTCTGCTGTAAGCTCTGCTGTAAGCTCTGTGAAATTGTCAAGTATCTTGACAATTTCACCCTGTACCTCAATAGGAGGTATAGGAATAATGACTTTTCTCATTTCTGACATTGGAACACTTTTAACAGTTCCACCAGCAGCCTTCCTTAAGTAGCTTTCCTTAATTTCCTTTGAAGTAAGTACATACATTAGAAACTTTGACAATATTTTATTAACGTCAGGCTTAATAACATATACTCCTTCTTTTATATTCCAATTATAAGGGTCATTTTCTATCAAAGCAACTTCGCCTATTGTTCCAGTTCCTGAAAATAAAACATCACCAATTTCAAGGTTGGAACGATTATTACACAGTTTCAATGCCTCATCATTTATTTTGTCAGTTTTCTCTGAAAAAACGATACTCATATTGTGTATTTCACGTATTGTTACATAGTAATTTTGAGCATCCTCTGTATTTAATTTGAAGAATTGTCTTGGATTTAGTCCTGTATTAAGTGACAATATTACATCATTCAGTGGACTATACTCTACACCATTAGGGCACAGTTCTTTTATAAGTTTGTCTAATCTGCTCATTACTGCACCTCAATTTCTGCTATTATATCATCAATAGCGGCTCTCAAGGTCGCTTGACGAGCGACAATTTCTTTTATTTCTGCATTTAATTTTACTATATCAACCTTTTCTCTTGTGTCCTTCTGCTCAACATAGGTAGATACAGACAGATTATAATCCTGTTCTGCAATTTCATCAAAAGCAGCAAGATGAGAAAAGTGTTCTACTTCTTCACGACTTTCAAATACCCCTACAATTTTAGAGATATTTTCATCGGTAAGCATATTATTATTCGTAACCTTTACAAACTCATTAGAAGCATCTATAAATAAGGTTTTATTATCTGCCTTCGACTTCTTCAATACCATAATACAGGTAGCAATAGAAGTACCAAAGAAAAGGTTTGAAGGTAACTGAATAACACAATCAACATAGTTATTATCTACCAGATACTGCCTTATCTTTTTCTCCGCACCGCCTCTGTACATAATACCAGGGAAGCAAACAATAGATGCTGTTCCATTGGTGGCAAGCCAAGCAAGTGAGTGCATAATGAATGCCAAGTCCGCTTTAGATTTCGGAGCCAGAACACCCGCAGGAGAAAATCGGGGGTCATTGATTAAAACAGGGTTATCATCGCCCTCCCATTTGATAGAGTAAGGAGGATTTGATACGATAACCTCGAATGGCTCATCGTCCCAATGCTGAGGGCTTATAAGAGTATCCTCGTTTGCTATATTAAATTTATCATAAGCAATATCATGCAAGAACATATTTATTCTGCAAAGATTATATGTAGTAGGATTTATTTCCTGACCATAATACCCCTGACGAACATTATCCTTACCTAATATAGTTTCTGCTTTAAGAAGCAGAGAGCCAGAGCCACACGCAGGGTCATAAACCTTATTTACTTCTGTTTTACCCACTACAGCAAGACGAGTCAAAAGCTCGGACACTTCCTGCGGAGTGAAGAACTCACCGCCAGACTTACCAGCATTTGAGGCATACATACCCATTAAATACTCATAAGCATCACCAAATACATCAATAGAATGGTCTTTATAATCCCCAAGTTCCATATTGCCCACACCATCAAGGAGTTTTACAAGTTTATCATTTCTCTTTGCAACTGTGGCGCCCAATTTATTACTATTAACATCATAGTCATCAAACAGGCCTTTGAAGTCATCTTCACTTATACTGCCTTGCGCCGATTCTTCTATATGCCTGAACACCTTTTCTAAAGTTTCATTAAGATTATCATCCGAAGGAGCCTTCGTTCTTACATTACAGAATAGTTCAGAGGGAAGAATGAAAAATCCCTTTTCTTCTACAAGGCTATCCCTTGCCGATTCCGCATCACTATCAGGCATCTTTGCATAATCAAAATCAGCATTACCCGCAGCCTGCTCACCTTCGTTAATATAGTTAGTCAAATTTTCTGATATATAACGATAGAACATCGTACCCAGAACATACTGTTTAAAATCCCAACCATCAACAGAGCCACGCAAGTCATCTGCAATAGCCCATATTGCTTTATGTAATTCTTCTCTTTGTTTATTATTTATTACAGCCATCTTAATCCTCCAAACTGTTCTTTTGCTATATTATATCATACAGGAGTGTCCAGAAAACAGGACACCTATTCTATAACTTCCACGTCAACTATTTCTGCAATATCATCAAAAGTGCAATCAAGCGCAACACAAACTTTTACCAATACATCCATAGTTACATTTTCATCCCTTGTAAGACGCCCGATGTTATACCCGCTAATCTGTGCTTTCTCCTTTAACTGAACTTTTTTCATTCCTTTATCTATCAGGAGTTTCCATAGCCTTTTATAACTGACTTTTTGCATTTTTTCCATCAATAGTCACCTCAAGAATACAAAATATAATAATATTCTATCATAAAATATATAATTTTTCAAGCTTTACACCGAAAATATCTACACTTTTTATCATATTTTTTATTTCGGAGCATTTCTGGCTACTTTGTAAGCCTTTTAATTACTTCGCAACAAATTACCCCAACTATTTATTAAAAAGCATTTGTGGCTATTTTTGAGCCTTTTGTAAACGCTTTAAGGATGACAATTCCCGCAACTGTCATACCCGCTATTGACCGCATCCGCTCTGGAACTGAAATACACCCTGTTTTTTTCTATAGGCAAAGAGTGACAAGTAGGCTTGTGGAACTTCTTGGAATTCTTATTGCCAATATATGTTCCCGTGCTTTCTGTTCCTTTAAATACATTTTCATGCTCATATGATGTTGGGTTAGTTTCTATATTTTCATTTCTTGCAGTAGTAACAGTAATATCCTTGCCATTGCTTTCAACTATAATATCACCCTGCAGGTCTGTTCTATAAACCTTCGCACCCGCATCTCTGAATCTGCTCAAAGCATCCTCGTCAGGATGCCCATATTGATTACCCTTACCAACAGAAATAACCACATATTCAGGCATGACCTCTCTTAAGAATTGATATGAGGATGAAGTATCGGAGCCATGATGACCTGCTTTTAAAACAGTAGCAGACAAATCATACCCCTGACTCAAGATGTCGTGTTCTTCTGAATACTCTGCATCGCCTGTAAACAGGAATGATGTATCTCCGCACACCACCTTAGTTATGATTGAGGTATTGTTCAAATCATCTTCATTTTCATAGGTGGGGCAATACAACTCTACAGAGCAACTACCCAGATTAAAAGAAGTACCAGAATCAGGATGGGCTATACTTTTACCCGCTGAAGCCACCTTGCTTTTAAAAGATTGATAAAACTTTGCATCATTTTCTGTTCTTGGCGCATATATTACCCCTACTGAAGCCTTTTGTAAAGCACCAGACAAGCCTCCCATATGGTCTTCGTGAGCATGAGTTCCCACAATATAGTCAAGATGAGAAATCCCCAGCCTATCGAGATAGGAATATATCCTACTACTATCCTCAACATTACCGCCATCAATAAGCATAGCACTATCACCGCTAATCAGGAGTGCAGCATCCGCCTGACCTACATCAATAAAGTGTACTTTAAGACCATGTTGTATTACCTGTGTGGTGGTATCTTCTGACTCTTTCTCTGACTCAGTACCCGATTCAACAGGTTTCTGCGACTCTGTTACCTCTGTTTGTGTTCTTTTGGTAATAGTGGTGGTATCAGTTGAGGTCTGAGAGCCGCAAGCACTCAAAATACCCACAACCATTAGTAAAGACAGCAATACACCTAAAAATTTTCTATTCATAAAGACATTATCCTTTCTTTGTGTATAGTCTAACAGACTATATTATATCATAAATCCCTACTGTCTGTAAATAATATTTATGGTCTGTGAGTGTATAATATAGGTGAAAGTAGGTGTTATAAATGGATACAGAATTCTTAAAGAATCGATTGGCTTTATTAAGAACAGCGAAAGAAATCTCCGCAAGAGAATTAAGTCTTAGGTTAGGTCAATCTGAAGGATATATAAACCAAATCGAATCAGGCAAATCAAAGCCATCAATAGAAATGATGTTCTACATCTGTGAAGAATTAGGTGTGACTATGTCGGAGTTCTTCGATGATTCCAAAGAATATCCCGCATTGATTAACACGCTTATTAGCGAGGCGAAAACACTTGATAAGAAATCTCTTGAAAGTGTTATTGAAGTCATAAGAAATATGCGCAAATAACCACAAAGGCAGACAGGTACAACTGTTTGTCTTTATTTTTACCCATTTATAGCCTATAACATTTCCAAAGTTCAACATCAACAGTTCAACATCTTCAAGTTCTATATTTTATATCCAGAACAAAATCAAAAATCCAAGTTCACTTTATTATATTTTTTTCAGGTTCAGGTTTTTCATAATTTATGATGGCATTATCAACTATTTAATCAAGATATGCACACATATAAAAATTATCCGATAAAATTGAAAAGTTCATCAGGACACATTATTTCAACCTCACAACATAGACCTGATTAATGCGACAAAAAACATAGCAAAAATGACACCGTTCTCCAATAGTTTAAGTATATAATGAATAACACCCCAAATAGCACATCGCCACCAAAACAAGCAATTTGAAGCAAAACACAAATATTTTTAGGAGTTAAGAAAATAAGTTCCTATAAACCTTAACATATAAATTCTTAACAACCAAATTTTTAAACCCATTCTGAGAGAAAACCACTACCGCAAAAGAGCAGTAGTGGTTTCCCTTTGTGAGATGATTAAAATGAAAAGTTTTTATATGAATAAGCCTACTCAATCAACATAATTAAACATTTTTTTGAGTTTAAGGCTTAGGTCCATATCTGAATCCGAAGGCGATTGTAAAAGATGCCCTACAAACGCCAACTTATTTTTATCCAAAGACTTTAACCTTCTTTCAAAAGTAGGATAACTATACGTCTTTAAAAATTTTATTTCAGGTACACAATCCTGAATATCAAATCGCCTGTACTGGTAAGAAGGAATTGCATTATCTGCTTGTGAAAACAAGAGGTCTTCTGGATAGGATAGAGCAAAATCTATTATTTCTGCAGCAAGTTCATCACCATTTCTGATTCGGTCTAAAATTGTGCTTCCGAGCAATTCCTTTAGTTTACAGTTTGCATACCAAATTGAAGTGGTAAGCGGCTCGGTATCAGTATCCCCGAGTTGTTCTACTGTAGATTTATTATCGCAATCACATTCGATATAAGAAACTACCCGCTTTATAGTATCTGCATGACATAGATAGGAACACTCCTTAACAAACTTCTTTAATTTTAAAATGAGTTCATTACCCGATTCATCCCGCATAATTTGCTTAATCAGATTACTCATGCTCATCATCCTCTCCGAAAAGTTTATTTACAAGTTCACAATTTTTAAAGGAATAGCCAACAGCATCATCTGTAACAACGAAGTTTTCACCTAGAACATTAACTGTATTCCATACCTTACCATCTTCTTTGCTTATATTTTGCAAACGAATTGAAAAAGCCATTTTACCACCTTTCATAGACCTGTCAGTTATAACTGTATATACTGGACTATGAGAAGTAAAACGAATATCAGATAATACTATGTTAAAATAAGTTCCCGTATCACTATATAACAGCGGTAATTGCTTTAACTCTTCCTCTAAATCATTAACATCTATATAAAAAGGGACACACAATGAGGCCTTTAGTCTACGACTACGAGCATCAATATATAAAAAGTACTTATCTAAATACTCACTAAGGGGCATTTCTGCATACATAGAAGGACACTCAAGACCATACAGTATGACAGACATTAACCGATTAAATAATTCCTTCGCCAATTCTTCTTTCAGCCACATATTATTTACCCCCTTTGCACTCTTTAATAGTAAAAACATCAAGAGAGTTGAGCATTACAATTTCTTTTGATTCCACATCCCTTAAAGGAAAGACGCAAGCATCCAACACATTATATTCCATAGCCTTATCATAGTCTGAGCCATACTTAAGTGTTCCTTTAATAGTTTTCCTGATTCCGTTAATCCTGCAATCAATCTCACAAACCCCAGACTTAAGCCTTTTCATTATACTTTCTGTTCTTTTCCAGGCTAAGGTATAAGGTAGTACAGTAGTCTTTTTACTGTTGGGGTGGAGCTTACAGGAGGTAAGGTGGAACTTACCGCCAGATTTATCCTTGTCCTCAAACTTAATTACTTCAAATGCGCCATCTTCAAGCTCTTTTTTTGTAATTATACGCTTTGACTCTATGGTATTCATACGATTATCGCTAATTCTGTTCATAGAGCAAAAGCGAAGCATGTAATTTAAGCAGCATGGGTTTTTAGTGGCAAGATAAGAAGTTCTGCCACGCCCATCCTTCGCCTCTACCGATACATACGCAAGACCTGTCAAGAGATACAATGTTGCAAGTAAACGCTTATTATTACGCCAAAAATTCTGTTCTAATGAGCCACCTGTTTCAATGATATCCGATTGAATTGCTTGAGCAATTTTATCCCTTGCCTCTCTGTCAGAGAAGGCGGTATTGACATCCTCAAAGCCATACAGCCCTTTTTCAATATTGCCTGTTATATCAACCATTAAGCCCTTTTCCTGCTGATACTTATTGATAAGTCTGTTGAGGCTATTGCTAACCATAAGAGGCATTTCCGCAAGTTCAACGCCACAGGTTTTCGCATCTTTTATTTCAAAAATTGCCATATAAAACACACCCCTTCAATCATCTACTCAATATATGAAAAGGTGTGCTTTTGAATAGTATTCATCTGAAAAATTAATGTTATCTGCGCCAAAATTCCTCGTATCCGCGTTTAGGCTTTGGCATTCTTGTGATTGTTTTTTGCAAAGCCTCCTGAAGATACCTTGCATCAAGTCCGCAATCACGATACCCACGCAGACAAACATCATAGTAATGACCCGAAGGCCTGCCAAGTTCGCCATTATACTTGTTCATTACATAAACAAATAACTCTTTACAGTCCGATAAATCGCCCTGTGAAATAATAAGCTCTTTGGGATTCACCTTTGCTATCCTATAGTGAGTTGGGTAGCCCTCATATCTGTCCAGAGCCATCTTGCAACGCTCGGTAATTTTGAAAATACCCACAGGAACACGACTATTTGCACATTTTTCAATAGTGCAGAAACAGTTACCATCATGCCCCCGAAAGAGAAGTTCATACCCCTTTAGAAAGCCTGTTGCTATAAGTTGAGCATTCGGACAACGCATCTGAAGTTGTCGACTATTCAAGTTAGAACCATAGCCTACGTAATAATAAATCTTTCGTGCATTCATAATAAAATATTCCTCCTTATCTTGAAATCCTGTCACCTCTGCGCCAAGCCTTCGATTGTGTTCCAAACCTATCTAACAGGTGTATTCTCATCGTTTTGAACTCATCGCCTATACAATTCATCTTCAACAGCCAAATTCTGAAGCGGTATGCCTCGCTGCAGCCTTCCTCTAAAACAACAGGTTTATAACTGCTTTTTGTCAATGTAGAACAGTAGGTAACCAGTAGAAGTACAAACTGTATATAGGCCTTTATTTTACCAGCATGAAGTGTCGAACAGAAGCATCGAAACTCGGCTGTTCCATAATAGAATCTTGAATCAGGAACAAGCCCACGAGTCATATTGACTATGTAGTATCGGCTATGAGGATAACGAATATAGCGCTCTCCAGAATTGCCAATAGTGCTATACCACACATCTGCAATTTGACTTAAAGTTTTAGCCTTTTTCTTTTTCAAAGTTTCCACCAAATTAGTGGGTATCCTTTGGCAGTATCTATATCTGCTATTATACGCAGTAGGAACACCCAAAGCCTTATAAATCAAATCTTGTTTACTATGAATTTGATTTAAAATATGAACAATTGCACTCGGATATCGACTTACATCACAGTGGATATGTATTCCGCAAGACTCAGATTCAAAAAAGCCTGCTTTTCGCAATTTGCGAACAATTTCCTGAAACATCGGAATATCAGCAGCCACGAGTGGTGGTCCGCAAAGTTCCACCTTGAAAGTCTCATCTGCTGGCACCACCCGAGAGTTAAGTTTGCGAAGTGGTGTTATTGAAGCATCGGACATTACAGTCCACTTTCTGCCATTTGAATCTGTAACAGAATATTTATCATATCCCGTGCCTTCATATACATAATTTGTGCCAAAGAATTCTGCGAGTACCTCTGCAGCACGCTTTCTGGATTGACCAGTCATTTCTAACTCCAATCCCCATGTAAGACTATCATATATTTCACGATTTAAAGCCATATCAACATCTCCTTACTATGTTCTTGAAAGAACATAAAAGAAGATGTGATTTATGGGCTTTACATGGGTTAAAAGTGTGTAGCAACTCTTTTAGAAACAGAGTATGTTGAAGTATAACGCGTTCTCTCTGAGTTTTCAAGTCTTATGCGAGGTTTTCTCCGCAACTCACAAAAAAGAAGCATCTATGTTAAAAATCTGTGAGGTTTTGACCGCGCCCTAAGTTTATTTTGTATTTCTTTTTTTCTGAAAATAGGGGTATTTAACACCCTAAATCCAAAAAGAAAATGAAAAGTAAAAATCTGCCTGATAATTTTATAAAATTTTAAATGGCATATTGGGGACAACCAAGAAACACAACCCTAATTTTTGAAGCCTTGTAACACCCTTGTGACAAATTTCTGACATCTACCAGCATGGAATACCTTTTGGGGATTTTAAGCCCTTGTGGCGAATTTTGAGCATAATATGCTATTAATGTTTTAGAATCAAAATCTGTTACGACAAATAACATTGAATTGTTCATGGGTTATGTAATACAAAGATTTTGTATTATTTTGAAAATCAAACATTTCAAAAGTTGCAACACCATCTTTAAAAAATTTGAAAAACTCATACAATCTTATAAGTATTGTATCATCGGAAACAAAACGAGCATATCTATCTTTGTTCATTTCCTCAATATTTTTAGCACCCTGATTTATTGCATCATTTAAAGTATACATTATTAAATCCTCCTAATAATTTCATTTTATATAAACATTTTTGAACTATATTTTTGTGCTTTTCACACTCTTGTGGCGAATGTATTTAAAATTCGCCATAAGAGTAGTGTGGGCTATGTGGGGATGTGGGGAATTATCCCTCAACACAGACCTGCTTCAAAAAGTCAGATATACTTTGACCTACACATTTTGCTAGAAAAACAGGTACTGCATTTCCAACTTGTCTATAAACCGCATGAGTACCGCCTATAAACTTAAAATCGTCAGGAAATGTTTGTATTCTCTTAATCTCATTTTCATTTAGCGGTCTATTCTCTACTGGATGACAGATTGTGTTAGGTTCAGAAGCGGCAATAGTACAACATACTTTATTGAAATGAAGTCTTCTATATCTTCTGAATCTATTGACCGATATTGCGAACTCACCATCTTCATCAAGCAACGACTTATCAAAATTTTTTAAATCTGCCGCCTTGCCAGGTTTAGCACTTGCAAGTACATGTTCAACATTAGCGCTATATTTTATATATCTTCCGTCTGGTAAACCCTTTATTGCCTTTTTCAAAGTTATATGATTCGCCTTATCAAGAATAGGCTCTGGAAATTTATATTCAACCCCCATTCTTTTGGCCTTGTCTTGTATATCCTGTCTTATTGCAACCAGAAATACACGAAGCCTATTTTGAGGAACACCATAATCAGCAGCATTAAGTACCTTAACAGTAGAATATAACTCATCATTTTCTTGGAAAGCAGCAAAATAACCGAGTTTTCGTATTTCTGCTAACATGTATTCAATTACGTCACTCTCTTCCGCACTAACAAGTGCTTGTACATTTTCGATGAATAAAACCTTTGGCTTGAGGCACTCTGCGATTTTTAAGTAGTCATCAAAAAGCATCCCACTATCACAATTCATGTGTTCTCTCTTGCCTAAGTTACTATAGGAAGTACAAGGAATTCCACCACATAAAACATCCAGCCCTGTATCCTCCTGCTCAAGTAATATCTTATACAATGTACTTTTATCCATTTCAGGATATTGTTCCAATAATGCCTCTACTTTTGGCTTAAGAACACTAGCCACTATATCTTCTTTAATATCATCTTTGGTGATGTCACCCAGAATAATATTTTCTTTACCAAAGTTTTGTATTTGTGTTTCTACAGCCTGTTTATTAAACTCAACTGAGGCATAAGATTTAAAGCCTGAAATATGCATACCCAAAGATAGTCCACCTGCCCCAGAACAGACCTCGGCAAAACTAAATTTACTATCTGATATACCCACAACTTTTTCGATAGCCCATTCCAATCTTAACTGTCGCATGCTATAAGAAAGATTATTTGACTTTGGAGTTAAATCTTTCTCTTGTTCCAAGAAATACCTATCCAATTGAGCCGCTGTCATACCGTCTGTGAGTTTATAATTTTGAGTACAATCATATTCCTTATAACCAACTTGAGTGTCCGCTTCAAACAATTCCGTTAACTTCGAAGTCTCAAAGTTACACCAGATATATTCCTGAGCCACTTTGCCTAGTTGCGCAACCGAGTAACCACTTTCTGTTAATACTGAAGCAGAAAATGAAAGTACATTGCCAATACCAGGAAGTATTTTTTCTAACTTCTTCATATTTTCCTGATTAACAGGAGAATCAATCTTACTTTTTGTAATATCGTAATCGGACTTACGCCTGTCATGTATTATACTACCCGTACCATAACAATGCCAATTATCCTCTACAAACAGGCATTTATAAGGAATTAAACCTGCTTGATGCATACATATCATAACCTTACACTTACAATCCTTGCAAAGTGCTATCAACTCTTTGTGTTTTCTATAAGACCAACTGTTCTTATAGCAGTCTGTATTAAAGTATGGTGGGTCAATGACTATCATCATCTGTTCATCGTCCTGATATTCCTTGACGATGTCGAAACAATCTTCATTTCTTACTTCCATATACTTTAAACACGCGTGTGATTCCATCAGGTTTTCCATATATGACTTTCTGAATAAAAGTTTGTCCAAGAAGTTATATGAAACCTTGTTGTTTTTACCTACATATTTGTAAAAAATCGTGTTTCTGTTATTCTGATAAGAACCCCAGATTACAATTATTGCTAAAGCTCCAATCAGTACAGGGTCCAACCTAGAAAGTTTATCAGGCCCACATACAACATATTTTTTTGCAACATCAAATAGCGCCTTGAACTTTTCTTCGTCAGTAGCATCAAAATCCATTGCCAATACTGACTTAATAATATGAGTAACCACAGTATTAAGAATCAGTATATTATCTTGTTTCTGTAGCAATTTCATTAAAGTTGCCAACCCAAACTCCCATTCGTTATAACCCATAAAATCAAACTTCATGTGGTTTAGGGCGAAGGACAGCTTTCCGCCGCCCCCGCACACATCATAGAACTTTGATACATTGCCTGCTTCCACCTGTTCATATATAATATCTCTAATGGTTTCAGCCAGCCTTGTTTTACCTCCTAAAGAGGGAATACCCTTTACCTTCTTACTGCTCATTGTCAGTACCTCCTTCGATTTCAACATTAAACTCATAAGGCTCAACATTTATTATGTAGCACCTTGTGTCTTTGGCTTCAGAACTAAGAGTAATATCCCAACCCCTGTTGTAACTTGTACTTAAGAAAAGTACATTTCTTGCCGCCAATTCTTTAACTACACTACCGAGTTCTACACCGTCATTCTTATCCCACCCCATAAGGTTTTTAAGTTCGCTGTATTTAACAGCCAGTACAGTTTTACCATACAAGTGATTGTAATACTTGTTATCAAGCCATATTCCTAAAGTCTCTTTAGTTGCATTGTTTTTGGACATCCAAGTGAATTCAGAACATTTATCCTCAAGGCTTTCAAACAATCTGTTGTGATACCTATCTATATAATTATCGGAAAGAAGAGGATTGAGAATTCTGTCAATACTCTCACCCTTTTCGGTGTCCAAAACAATTACACGATTTTCAGGGTCTGTATCTTCATCATGAAGAATATAGGTTTGAACGATAAGTTCTAACTCAGTTACAATAGTACTATTTATTACACCACACGCCTCAAGTCTGCATAAAATATCTTTACTGATTTTACCCATACTCATTTTACTTTTAAGAAAGCTCACAGACTGTTTGTCACCCTTTTTCGAGCTGAACTCGATTGCATAAACTTGACCATTACATTCAGAGTATCTACCACGATACACTTTAACGTCCCACCAGTCATTAAAATAGGGGTCGTGATTACCTACTCTTGCCTCAATTACATCTGAATAATTTTTCATAATACTTTTTGCACAGGAAATGCTTAAACCTGCGCTTCCTCCTTAACCATAATTTTTTGGTGCATTTTTTATTTACATTACTTAATAATTTTTACAGACCAACAAGTTACACCTGAATTGATAAGGGTAGCAATATTTTCAATATGACGACGAAATTTCGCCGTGTTTGTCAAAGAACAATTTTTATATAGCGACTACTAAACTCAATCCCTGAACGCTGTACCTCGAGTTATATTATATTTAGGTAGGTAGGCTATTAAGTTTTAGCAGCACGCTTTCAATCTTAGTTGATTTTAATTTGTGCATCTCAACCTTGATTACATTTGCGATTATATCACAACTTACATTGAGAGTCAATGGAATAGGCTCAACTTTCAATATTGATTATAAATTGCATAAATTAGAAAAGTCTTACTCAATTTTAGTTGATGTGCATAACTTGCGCTAAATTTATATTGCATTCGTTACTTGCTTGTGTTATAATATATTAAGGTAAAATTAGTTGAATGGAGTTGAATAAGGTGAAATCTGAAAATCTAAACAATATAAATTCGGATTTAAAGCAATTACCCGAAATAGAAAACCTAAACGCTGTTAGAGGAAAAGAAGAAATACATAAACTTTTTACTGCCAATCTTAATATTTTACGTGATAAAAAAGACCGCACTATTCGCGGTATCACAATTAACAGGTCATATATCGGAGCAGAACTTGCATCTCAAATAGAAAATAAAGACATTTTAACTGAAAACGATATTGCAATCTTGGCAGACGCAACATACCAAGCAGTAAATAACTGGTATAATAAGAAATATTTTCCCAAAACATACAATCTTGCTGTATTGGCAAAATCGTTTAATGTTACCATGGAGTGGTTGTTAGGGACTAGCAATATTATCTCGCCTGCAGCAAAACAGGTACCGATAGAAGAACACAAAGTATTTAAAAAGTATGGTATTAACGAGGATTCATTTTATAGCCTCTATAAATTAAGAACAGAAGATATAGATTTAGAAAAATATCTATTAAGTATAAACTATATTCTTTCACATGATGCCACAAAAGCAGGAAAACCATGTTTACCTATAGTTGATGCATTAAACATATTTTTTGATATGTATGATACAGGAATGAATTTAAGGTTTAGTTCTGAAAAATTAAAAAGCATATTAAAAACCTTAAAACAGAAAAAAGATAATGGAGAACTAACCGTCGACGATTACGAATACGCCCTCTCCAGAAGTTCATTTCGAGAATCACCTGTTTATATAGATGAAGTAAATCTGGATATAATCGGAACAGCACTCAAAAGATGCAAAGGCAAGTTGGTAGCAAATATAGTTGCAGAATTAGAACAAAGCTCAACTCCAAATATAGAACAACTAATGGCATTGCATAAATTGGATGATTATTATAATGGCTCTACAGAAAAGTAACATAATATCAGTTGTAGTCTGATAGCAATAAAAATAATTTGTCCAAAACTGTACTCGGCAAATTAAAATAAAGGATAAACGAAACAAGATGTAGTCTACGAAAAGGCTAATATTTAAGCCATTTTACAACAATCGTAGACTACATCTTGCTTTATAAGACTTTATAAAATTTTCAATTTTCTTTGTCCAACGCAACAAACCCAGTGTTTATGCGACTTTAAAGCACTTTGCACTTTGATTTTGTCCAATGTTGGACAGTAAAATCGGATAAAAAATAGTAAACTGTCCAATGCTATGTCCAAAATGACCACAATCTCAGGCTAATTCTAACACTATGCAAAAGAAAAACACCTCGTTTTGAAGTGAGGTGTTTTCCATTAAAAATGCCTTTGTTATCACATTTATTCGATTATCCGAAGTATCTCTTGAGGAGTCCTTCAAGACCTTTGCCGTGGCGAGCTTCGTCGCGTGCCATTTCGTGAACTGTGTCGTGAATTGCGTCGAGTCCGTTTTTCTTTGCACAGGATGCAAGGTCGAATTTACCCTGAGTTGCACCGTATTCGCAATCAACTCTCCATTTTAAGTTATCTTTTGTTGTAGCTTTCATATTTGGTTCTAAATCTTCACCTAAGAGTTCTGCAAATTTAGCAGCATGTTCTGCTTCTTCGTAAGCAGCTTTTTCCCAATAAAGACCTACTTCAGGATAACCCTCGCGATGAGCGATACGAGCCATACAGAGGTACATACCTACTTCTGCACATTCACCGTTGAAGTTTGCCATAAGCTGTTCGAAAATATACTTTTTATCTTCCTCACTGATATCAGGATTGTTTTTAACTGTTTTTCCGTAAACACCATATTCGTGTTCTGCAGCTAAAGCTGCACCTTCCTGCATTACATTGAATTTTTCTGCAGGCACTTTACATACAGGACATTTTTCAGGAGCTGAATCTCCTTCGTGAACATAACCGCAAACTGAACATACAAACTTTTTCATAATTTTTATCTCCTTTAATTAATTATTTTTACATTTTTCACAAAGACCTGTGAAATAAATTTCTTTAGTTTTTATATCAAACTTTTTTGATAAAGAGGTTTGAATCTGACCTACTGCGAAGTCCCACACATTAAGACATTTATCACATTTGAAATGTCCGTGAAGCGAAGTATCCGCATCATACCTTACCTTAGTCGGGTCTATGGTGATTTCCAGGATTATATCATTTTCCGCAAGAAGATGAAGTGTATTGTAGACTGATGTTTTTGAGAGGGTCGGTGCTTTTTTTTGCAAAGCCTCATAAACTTCCTCAACTGTCGGATGAATTCTGTGTTCCTGCAAATACTCAAGAACCATTATTCTTATAAGAGAAGGTCTTATTCCTTTTTCCTGCAGTAACCTTGCTACATCCATATCACCCCTCCAATCCTTGAAACGATTTCAAATTTGTATTGATTACAGAATTATAATACCACACACTTTTGTATTTGTCAACACTTTTTTAAAAAAATTTAAAACTTTTTAGTATAGAATTTTTTGTATAATAAATAAGACTAAAAATGCTATTGAAAAATAAAGTCTTGTTTGCTATAATTAACGTGTTAAAACCACAAGGGGGGGTAAATTATGAACGTTTATGATTTTGACGGAACAATATATAATGGGGATAGTACAAGGGATTTTTATTTTTTCTGTCTTAAAAGACACAAATCAATTCTGAAATTTTTACCAATGCAGGGTTATCACTTTATAAGATATGCTTTAAAGTTGATTACCAAAACTCAATTCAAAGAAAAGTTTTATACTTTTTTCACAGGGATTGATGATATTGATGGCGAGGTTAAGCTTTTCTGGGAAAAACATGAAAATAATATGCTTACCTGGTGGCCTGACTGGAGAAAGGATGACGATGTTTTAATTTCTGCATCTCCTGAGTTTTTGCTTGAGCCTATCGCAAAAAAAATGAACTTTTATCTTATGGCATCAAAGGTTGACAAAAAAACAGGAAAAACTGATGGCGAAAACTGCTATGGTGAAGAAAAGGTAAGAAGATATTATGAAAAGTTTTCAGGTAAGAATATAAACTTTTTCTTTTCTGATTCTGTTTCCGATGCTCCGCTTGCAAAGATTGCAAAGATGTCTTATTTGATAAAAGATGATAAAGCAACATTCTGGTCATGCTACGATGATGAATATAAGGTAAAAGGAAGAAAGAAAACTGATTACAATAAGGTTTGTGAAATGACAGAACAGGATTTTTACAGCAGGTTTTTACCTTATTCTGCAGGAAGTCCTGAAACTGTTCCTACATATTCAATTCCTTATACAGATCAGTACAAACGAGTAAATCTTGTTTATTTTGCTGACAGTCATACAGACGGGTTCAAAAGTAAGTTATCTTTGGATAACGTAAAAAGAACTATAGATTTTGTAAACAACGCACCTTTGAAGTATGATGCTGTAATTAATGCAGGGGATATAATTACACCATTTGGCAACACGCCGAAGAAAAATGCTTATAAAAGAGCGGATAATGTTTTCAAGCTTGCCAAAAAGTGTGATGTTCCATTTATTTTTGCAAAAGGTAACCATGATTTAAATGATTGGGATAATTATCCTGACAGAGTTTTAAATGATTCCGATTGGGGAAATCTGTTCCTTAATTTTGCCGAAAAGAAATATGGGATAAAACGTCAGGTGAAAAAAAACGGAGAAAAATCAACCTGGCATTACTATGATATTGAAGATAAAAAAATACGTATTGTATCTGTTGACATTCAGGAACGTGATACAAATGTACTGACAGACAAGGGTGTTTGCAAGCTTCACGGTGGCAATGCATGGTTTATAACAAAAGAACAGATGCAGTGGATTGCAGATGTTGCATTTAATTTTGATGATAAGAGTCAGAAGGACTGGGGTGTTATTCTTACACTTCATCAGTATGTAAAGAATTCAAAATTCCACTTAAATCCTTCTGATGTACTTCTTGACCTTTGTGTTGCTCTTAATGAACAGGGAACTTATTCCTACTCCTGTAAAAATGAAGAAAACAGCTTCTTTGATATGGAAGTAAATGCCGACTTCAGCCGTTACGCAAAGGAGGAGAAAAAGCCTCATATTGTTTGCTGGTTGCTTGGCCACGACCATGAACGTAAGCACGATATAAGAAAAGGTATCAATATAATCTGGACTATTAACGGATGTCCAACTACCTCATCCAGCGACCCGAGAATAGTAAGAATTGTAGGTACTTGTACACAGAATTCTTTTGATGTGGTAAATATTGATACACTTCACAGAAAAATCAGAATTTTTGCATACGGTGCAAAAACAACCTGTTACGGAGAAAGCGGAGACAGATTTTTGCCCGACGGACTCAGCTATTAACGGCGGGGATATTGTGGATTACAGCGCTAAACTAAAACACCATTATCAGCCTGCTAAAGGCTGGATAAATGACCCAAACGGTCTTGTTTACTTTAATGGTTATTACCATCTGTTTTATCAGCACAGTCCAAATTACGAAACGCTCTGAAAAGAACAGAAGACGGATTTATAGTTGAAAGAAACAAAAGAGAACCTTTGGTTTATAAAGGAAAGATTGACGAGCTAAAAATATTGCGTGATGAATATATTATAGAAATATTTATCAATGGTGGAGAAGAGACTTATTCAGCACTTCTATAAACAAAGGGAATGTAAAAAAAGTTCATAATCGTAAAAATGCTTAAAATAAATATTACTAATATATTTTTAAACTTATTAAATAGCAAAAAAATATATTACTTAAGGGAAAAATCGTTTTTAAACGATTTTTTCTATTTAAACAAGCATTTTTACTCGAACGAATTTCGCCTCTCGCTGTTCGTCAGAACAAACCCCGCTTTTATGGAGCATCTCACAAAGTTAGATGCTCGCTTTCGCTATGTTGTTCCT
>JAZNWH010000055.1:0-9609 GCA_045593265.1 Clostridia bacterium
ATTTTTTCTTTTTTGGGAATAAAGCTGGTGTAATTTGCCTTGTTAAAATATTCAAAAGTCTTTAAAACAATATTTCTGCAAAATGGTTGACAAAATAAGATTTATTCAGTATAATAAACATAGAAAAGGGCAGTCCGTTGAATGACTCGCCAATATTATAAACTAAAAATTAGTCGCAAACATTGGTCGTGTGGGCGACTAATTTGCTTTTATATCGAAAATAATCAAAAAGATTATTGCATAAACCAATATTCTCAATAATATTTTTCCCATAAAGCAACCACCCCCTTTCCATTATGTAATGGGGTTTGGGGCGAGCCGTCCACGGAATGTTCATTCCAGAACTGCCTGTCAGATTTCTCCGACGAATACATTATACAACATATTTTATACTATTTCAACATCTTTTCACAAAAATCGAGTTATAGAAAAACACTGCAAGAAATTCTTGCAGTGTTTTTTGTTATGATAAATCTTCTACAATAAGAGTTCTTACTCCACCATTGTCAGCTTTTGCAGGAGCTTTTTTAGCTTCTGTCTGAGGTGCCTGAGCACGACCGTCTCTTACATCAAAGAATTTAGATGCAACCTGTGGGAAAAGTGCATAGCTGAGCACATCTTCCTCAGATTTTGCAATATCCTTTGTTTCTTCTCTGTATTTTGGAAGTTCAGGTTCAATTAAATCAGCAGGACGGCAGGTAATAACCTGTTCGTCGCCGATTGCTTTCTTTCTTACTTCTTCATTTACAGGAGCAGGAAGCTGTCCGTATTCGCCTTTAAGAAGTCCTTTTGATTCCTTTGTTATCATCTTATATCTTTCGCCTGAGATAACATTTAAAACAGCCTGAGTACCTACAATCTGGCTTGTAGGAGTAACAAGCGGAGGATAACCAAAGTCCTCTCTTACTCTTGGAACCTCTGCAAGAACATCGTAATACTTATCTTCTGCATTAGCTTCCTTAAGCTGATTTAAAAGGTTTGAAAGCATACCGCCAGGAACCTGATAAAGAAGTGTATTTGAATCAACATTTAACACCTTAGGATTAAGTGTTCCTTCTTCTTTAAGTTTTGTAGCAATTCCTCTGAAATGTGCAGCAGCTTTACTGAGGAGGTCAAGGTCAATTCCTGTATCCTTGTCCGTTCCTTTTAATGTTGCAACCAAACTTTCTGTTGATGGGTTTGATGTACCGTTTGCCATTGGAGACAAAGCACAGTCAACAATATCAACTCCTGCCTCAATTGCCATTAAGTTAGTCATATCACCTGTTCCTGCAGTGTTATGAGTGTGAAGATGGATAGGAACTCCAACATTTTCTTTCAATTTCTTAACGAGGCTGTATGCATCGTATGGAAGAAGAAGGTTTGCCATATCCTTGATACAAATTGTATCTGCACCCATTTTTTCAAGCTGCATTGCAAGCTTAACAAAATAGTCTTCATTATGAACAGGACTTACTGTGTAAGAAATTGCAGTTTCACACATACCACCATATTCTTTAACAAACTTAACTGCTGCTTCCAAGTTTCTTGGGTCATTTAAAGCATCGAAAATTCTTACTACATCAATACCGTTTTCGATTGATTTCTTGCAGAACTGTTCAACAACATCATCTGCATAATGCTTATAACCTAAAATGTTCTGACCACGGAAAAGCATCTGCAATTTTGTATTAGGCATAGCCTTTTTAAGTGCTCTTAATCTTTCCCATGGGTCTTCATTTAAAAATCTCATACATGAGTCAAATGTTGCTCCGCCCCAGCACTCTAATGACCAGTAGCCTGCTTTATCAAGAATTTCACAAGCAGGAAGCATATCTTCAAGCTTCATTCTCGTTGCAGCTTGCGACTGATGTGCATCACGGAGAATTGTATCTGTTATAAATACCTTTGACATATTAAATCTCCTTTCTTAAATTAAGCAAATAATGCAAGGAGAACACCGGCTGCGATAGCAGAGCCGATAACACCTGCAACATTCGGTCCCATAGCATGCATAAGAAGGAAGTTTGATGGATTAGCCTCCTGACCAACCTTCTGTGAAACTCTTGCAGCCATTGGTACAGCAGAAACGCCTGCGGAACCGATTAAAGGATTAATCTTATTCTTAAGGAACAAGTTCATAAACTTAGCAAGTAATACACCACCTGCAGTACCCATACCAAAGGCAACAATACCCATAGCAAGGATACAAAGTGTAAGAGGTGAAAGGAATGTATCAGCAGTTGCTGTTGCACCTACAGAAATTCCTAAGAATACTGTTACAATATTCATAAGCTCGTTCTGAACAGTTTTAGCAAGTCTGTCGCAAACACCTGACTCTGTCAAAAGGTTACCAAGCATAAGTGAACCTACCAACGGAGCAGCTGATGGAACAAGCCATGCAACAAAGATTGTTACAACTATCGGGAATAAAATCTTCTCTGTCTTTGAAACAGGACGGAGGGTTGTCATAACGATTTCTCTTTCCTTTTTAGTTGTAAGAAGCTTCATAATAGGTGGCTGAATTACAGGAACAAGAGCCATATAAGAATAAGCTGCAACTGCAATAGGTCCTAAGAAATTAGGAGCAAGCTTTGAGGTTACGAAAATAGCTGTAGGCCCATCCGCACCACCGATAATACCAACCGATGCTGCTAAATTCTCGAGGGGTGTTCCTGCAAGGAATGTTTCAAGTGCAGGAACTATTAACGGGAACAATTCCTTTACACCTAAGAATGTAGCAAAAATACCAATCTGTGCTGCTGCACCTAAAAGAAGACTCTTTGGATTTGCAATCAAAGGACCGAAGTCTGTCATTGCACCAACACCAACAAAGATGAGGCAAGGATAAATACCAAGCTTTACACCCAGATATAAAACGTCGATAAGACCTGCTGCTTCTGTAGTTCCGTTCCCCGTTGGTATTCCGTTAGCAAACATTTCCCAATGAACATGTCCGCCTGCAAAAAGCTCTTCGTGATAAACGCCTGCACCTATTAAGTTGGTAAGCAACATACCAAAAGCAATAGGTAAAAGTAATAATGGTTCGAATTTCTTTACTATAGCAAGATATAAAAGCACACAAGCAATTGCAACCATTAATACAGTTTTCCAGTTTCCACCCTGGAAAATCATTGAAAAACCAGTCTGCTTAATAAAATTCATAATACCATTAGATGTTGACACATCTTCTGTCTTTAAGATATCACTGTATTCAACAGCTAACACTTCTTCATTCTGCTGTGAACCCTGTGCATAAACATCCTCAGTTTCTAAAATATAGTTGATAAATGCATCAACCACAGGCATTTTATTTTCTTCTTCAAATTTTTCATAATTTTCTATTGAAACATTGAAGATTACATTTTTCTGCTGACCTGCTTTTAATTCGCCAATCATTGCACCTGTATTGCCCATTTCGTTTACTGCTGTATCCTTTAGTGTAACAGCCTTATCTTTAGCATCAATAACAAGTACTGAATTTGCAATATTATCCGAAGATGTATTTACTACTGTTAAAGTAAGGATTTCTTTTTCTGCATCATAAGAATATCCTTTAATTTGTATTGGTTGTTCCTCTGCAGGAGATGCAAAGCATGATAAAGTACACATACAAAGCATTACCAATGTAAGAAGAACAGTAAAAATTCTTTTTGTCATGAGTAATTACCCCTATCAAATTATTTAATTGTGCACAATACGTCGCCTGACTGAACAGCTGCACCCTTGGTTGCTGCAACAGATGTTACAACACCGTCATTTGCTGCCATGATTTCATTTTCCATTTTCATAGCCTCTAAAATCATAAGAACCTGACCCTTTTTAACACTATCGCCAACATTTACATTAACGCTTAAAATTGTTCCCGGCATTGGAGCTGTTACAGTTTCGCCTTCACCATTTGCTACAGGCGCTGCTGCAGGAGCTGGTGCTGCCTTAGCTGCAGTAGTTGCTTCATTTGCTGACATTTCTTCAATTTCTACTTCATAAACTGTTCCGTTTACATTAACCTTATACTTTTTCATTTTCTTTTCCTCCGATATTAAAGTTTTTTAAATGATTTAATTCTTATTCCTTCTACATCAGTTCCAAGCTCTTCTGCTATAGCGCATGCAACTGCCGCGATTACTTCCTGCTTATTTTCAGTTTTTGAAATTGCAGGCGCAACAGATGCGGGAGCTACCTGAGCCTGTTTTGCAGCTTCAGGATTTTTCTTTTCAAACATATTGCACACTGCGCTCATTACATAGCAAAGCAGAACTATACATATAAGTCCGAAAAACACAGTACCAATTCCCAAGGCACAAACAAACAAACTGCTTATTCCCACAACAAACCCTCCTTTGCATTTCTGCTTAATAATTATGTTTAAATTCTAAAAAAACCGAATTTTTCACTACATAACATATCATACCAAATTTTCAAGTTTTTTTCAAGACTTTTTCACCTCTTTTTAAAGATAATTTGCAAAAAAATAAATCAGGAGGTTAACCTGATTTATTCTACATATTTCTGTCCCTTAATAAAATCCTTGATTTTCCTCGGTATTGTGGTAAGAAACCACCCGAGTCTGTAGCTTGTTGATCTTCTTATTTCTTTTACTGTGTTTTCAAGGTCTGCTATACGGGCAGCACTTTGAGAAAATTCCTCTGTTATGATACCTTCTTTAATTCTCAACAGCAGTCCTTGTGCTGTATAATGACACAGTGTATTTATCGTTGCACAAACAGAAGAACTTATTGCCACCATAGATTCCGAAGGATTAAGTGTTTGCTCAAAAATGTAATCCCAATGCTTTGATAAATCAAAACTCAAAAGTTCTTCTGCGCTCTTTCGTGCTTCCGCTCCCATTTTTCGTTTTAAATCATCGTCAGATAAAATTTGAACAATTTTTTCTGTAGCACCGTCAATATCGTTTTGAGACACAACAAACATTCCTTTGCCACTACGCACAGTATCTACATTAGGCAAATCATACGTTACAAGAGGAAGTCCACAAATTTTACTTTCCACAAGTGAAAGACAGAAACCTTCAAATCTACTGGTTATAAGCATTACATCTGCTGCTTGATAATAAGGTAAAACATCTTTTTTAAAGCCCACCATATTTACAGCATTTTCAAGCTTATTATCTTGTATATATATATTTATACTGTCAATATAAAGCTTATCGTCACCGTCTCCAACAATTGTTAGTGTCGCTTCTGGAATTTTATTTATTACATTCTGAATAATTTTCAATGCGTCATGTATTTGCTTTTCATTTGAAATACGGCAAACCATAACTATATTTTTACCGCTAAGGCTCGAAGTTTCGGTATCAAAAGACCATGGAACGGGGTTTGTTGTTTTTATACAATTTAGCCCTAAAGAGTTCCAATAGGTTACATCGGTGTTGCTTAAACCAACCACCATATCGACAAAATTATATACTTTGTGAAGTGTGGCATTCTTATACGCTGCAATTTGATCAAGACTTGTTAAATCGGCACAGAAGGTTCCGTGGGTATGTACAATAAACGGTATACCAAGACTTTTTACAATCATTGCATCTGCAATAAGATTCGGATCAAGCCATGCATTATAAATAAAAGCATCAACATTATGCTCCAAAAGGCTTCTTCTCAAAAAAGATATTCTTTCTTCAAATGACTTTATTATTCCATATTTATACTCTGGTAAAACAATACGCGTCACGCTTGAATTTATATAATAATCTTTCTCGTTTGCCTCCTGAGTTGTGTATAAAATAACCCTATATCCGTTTTTAACCCAAATATCTGTAAGCTGTGACAATACGTTTTCCACACCACCGTTATACATTCTGTAATAAAACACGGCAACTGTTTTTATTTTTTTCTTTGTTGTTTTAAAAACATCCAGATCCGCACAAATTTCTGCAAGCTTATCAGAAACTACACCACCGTTTAAATACATTGCCTGCACAAAAGAAGATATAAGTTGGTCAGTTGTGAAGTGTTTCAAAACATCATTCACAAAATTTTGTCTTTTTTTCTTCGGAATCTTATTTAACAGTGTATAACTGATGCTGTCATAAATCTGTAATTCAATTCTGTTTAGTGCACTTTTGCAAATTTCAGTACAACCTTGTTTTTGAGTCCATTCTTTTAAAAAGTTGTACACATAAGAACATTTTGCAATAGACTGTATTCGTCTGTCAGATATTTCATTTGTAGTAGATATACCATTCCCATATCTATAGTTATAAAGTTTCATGTTAATGCTATAATATGATTTTGCAAAAAAACAAGCAATATACGAAAACAATACATCCTCTGACATTATTATATGTTCATCTGGAATAACTTCAGAAACCTTATCAACTATTGATTTTTTATATATTTTGTTCCAAATTGATAAGTTAATTTTATCTTTTGAATGATTAAAAACTAAAAGTCCCCCTGTTTTCGGTGAAAAAATCTTCATATCAAGAGGTTTTAAATACTCGTACACACCTTTGATTTCCAACGAGCATTTTTCTATCACATCTTTATCTCCAAAGACATTAGCACCAAATTGCAATATATCAACTTTTGCTTTTTTTATAGCATTGTATGCAGTTTCACATGCTTTAAAATCAAGTGAATCATCCCCGTCCAAAAACATAATATATTCCCCGCTTGCCATATCATACCCGGTTTTTCTGGCAAGCATCAAACCTTTGTTTTTTTGGTGGGTAACGAGCTTTAATCTATTGTCGGTATCAAGCCATTTTTTTATTATTTTGCTCGTTTCGTCTGTTGAGCCATCATCAACAATTATAAACTCAACTTCTTTTAAAGTCTGATTTATCATGCTGTGCAAACATTCTTCTATATATTCAGCTACATTATATGCTGCAACAATCACGCTTAACTTTGTCATTTTTTTCTCCTTTTAAGAACCGTTTTTCAACTAAAATTATCAAGATAATACTGCGAATACTTTGAAATCTCTTCATTAAAATACTCAAATCCCAATTCTTCTGCAAGAGTAAATTCACCTGAAAACATATCAGTTCCCAACCCTATTCTATTTCCGTCAAATTCAAATCCCATTGCTGAAAGTGTTGTCGGTAACATGTCCATAGGTGTAAAATCCCTGTTTATGGCATTTATATTTGAATTCTCTTCACAATTTATAAAACAGTTATAGATTGTTCGATTTAGGTATTCTACATTTTCTGTCAAATTTGTATCCATTCTTGGATGATCACCCAAAATTATAATGACAGTATCTTCATAAAACGATTGATTTTTGCACCATTCGACAAATTCACTAATTTGTCTGTCGGCACACGAAACAACGTTAGCTGCTATACTTTCATAATCGGATTTACATAACTCACATACATAGCCGTCAGGAAAATGTGTATCAACCGTAAGCATTGTAAAATTAAAAGGAACCCCTGTATTATATGCATTGGTTATCTCGCATTTTGCAATGTCATAAAGATGTTTATCTTCAAATCCCCAGAACACATAATAATCCTGCGCTATATATCCTTTTTCTCTTGCTGTATATAAATCAATTATGTTATAATTACCGTGCTGCTTAAAATACGTTTTTCTTCCACCGAATTCTGCATCCGAACCACATAAGAAATATTGATTATACCCAAAACTATCAAGAACATCTCCTAAATTTGTTAACCCTGATGCAAAGTTTTCACGCAAATTCATAGAGTTTCCTTCCGTAGGGAATGAAAAAGGTATTCCCGATGTTGTAGACATAAGAGCACCTGCTGTCCAGGTTGTGCCAAATGCCGGACGAAAACCTCCAAGCTTATCGGAATCTGAAAATGATATATTTTCATTTGCAAGTTTGGTTAGATTTGGCATATAATTTATCGTCTGAGCACCACCTTCGTCCTTTGACGCATAGGTTGTTTCCATACTTTCAAGATATATACATATTAAGTTTTTTTCATCACCATCAGCACGAAGATTTACACTATCAGGATGAATATAATAATCTTCATAAATCGTTGTTGCATCAAGGCTGTTTTTTACAAATTCAATAACCTGATACTGATTTTCTGCATTAACAAAACTTGATATAAATGTTATTATAGTTAAAATAGCAACAATATATCTTAAAATCTTTCGAATATTAACCCGAAACATTTTATATTTAGTTGTAACATATGTATATATTTGAGTCTTAATCTTTATATCAAACGCTGCTATAGCAATATAACACCCAAATACAATGACAACGGGTACAAGACAGACTTCAATCCCTTTCATAATAATTTCAGGATCCGAACCTATAAGCGGTGATTTTATAGTAAACAAAATTTCCTGCAAACCAACATTAAACGTTTTCTTAGACCAATTGCAGGTAGTAAAAAGAAGAACGGAAAACACAAGTAAAATTCCTGTTAAAATATATCCTGTAATTCTTAATGCTAATTTTATTTTATTCATTTTTATCCTCAACTTTGTTATTTTTTATTTCACATTTTACTTCTACATTCTTTTTAAAGATTTCATAAATATAGGGAAGTAAAAATGCAACGACAATTGCAATTACTGCAAAATAAGTGCTGTCGATTTTAAGTCTTATATTTGTAATTTTAAAAATAACAGCTGTTATAATCTTGGATATCGTAATAACAATTGAAGTAAAAATCCCATATTTCAAAACAAATTCACCATTTAAATCCATCACTTTATTGTTTCTTCTATAATATATAAGCATTGAAATCATAGGTGTAAAAAACACATGTATCAAAGCCATAGGTACATTTAAAATTTCCATTTTATATTCTCCTTTTGTTCGGTTTATTGTTTATTCATTTCAGGTGTAGCAATATCCAATGGGGCAAGAAAATCAGTGTATATTCCTGAAGCTCCGTTTGAAATACATTTATTTGCTTTACTTAATTCATTTTCCGTATGTACATAGATACGAATGTTGTTATTCGAGGATACAGTTGTCTCTTTATCATTTAACCAGTATGTCCACATTGTAATTACCGGAATATTATTTCTTTTACAAAAAGGAATTAAATTATCAAAGTTTTTTTCATGTTCAGGTGCAGAATAGCAGGTAAATACATAATTTTCAAATTTGTAAACAGAATTTACCAAATCCAAAAATTCATAGTTATATATTTGAACAATAATTCTGTCAAGCAATTCAGAGCAGTTCATTTCCTGAGCAGTAGTAACTATCTGTTGAAATGCAGGTATAATATTTGACATTCCCTGTGAATGTTTAATATCCGTCATAACATAAACATCCTCATATTTGGTCATCAGTTCAAAAACTTTATGTATATCAAGTGGTGTATATTTATTATAGAACTTTTGTGAAATAAATTCATCGTATGTCGGAGCAGACAGTGCTTCGAAATCTTCTGGCATAATTCCAAGTTTTGTATAATATGACTGCCAGTCGTGTTCAGCCACTAAAAATCCGTCTGACGTAAGACTAAAATCAATTTCAAAAACACGATGCCCCTTTTTGTAATTTTCATCAAACGCTTCAAGACAGTTACTATATGCAATACCTTCTATACCACCTGCGGCATGAGCAACTGTGTGATATTTTTCAAACCATTGCATTTTGAAAGAAATATGATGTGTACACATCAACGATTGTATTACAAGTAATGACATCACC
>JAZNWH010000056.1:0-10843 GCA_045593265.1 Clostridia bacterium
ATAGAAACGGCTCGGCTCCCAAAAAGAGAGTCATAAATCATTTCTAAAGGACAATCATCTATCATCATAGAAATGATAGTCATAGCACCTGCTTCTTAAGTTTCTGCTTATCTTCTTCGGCTTCCTGCAGCTTGTCATTCATAATACGAATGACAACTTGCAGAGAGCCGAAAAGCTTTAATCTTGTCCAAGTTTATACTTGGCGCAGGTGCAACTTCCTCTCGAAAAGTAAATCATATACTCTCGAAGAGACAGTCATAAATCATCCCGAAGCGAAAGTTCTGGTCTTGTATTCTGCTGTAAAATAAGGTTAGTAGGTGGCTTAATCTATTAAACTTTTCGCAAGATTAATAGATTTTCCGTGCGTGTTCTCTTGTAGTTCAAGAGTGCAAACAACCTTGCATTGCTTGCTGACGCTACGCCGAGTGCAAGGCATTTCAGCCCGGCCGAGACTAAACAACTCGTTCGGCGGGGATTTTCATTACCGATTAAATCCTGGAAACTTCGTATGCAATTCCCATAAGAGACGGAGATTTCCCTTAATGGACGGTAGCACCACCGCTTGAGCAGTTTTATTTTACGACGAAACTCTCAAACGTCGTGGATTCCATAAATTTTCGTTAATAACTTATAGCTGAATCCTCACCGCAGTTATGCACTTATTTTCGTTCACAGATTGCCATAAGTGAAAGCAGGTCGCAGTCGAACAATCCTCGTTTCGTAACGGCTCTGCTATCCGCACGTTTTAATTCACATTACCTTTGTGAAGGGCTTTGTATATCACGACTTTTCCTACTTACCTTCTTCAGACCACTGCGTGAAAGTGGGTTCTGATTTATTGCGGGAAATCATAGAACCGAGCAACGTAATAGGTCGATTAAAAATGTGTCGCCTATCTTCCATATATCACCCTGTCCACTGCCAGAACCGTGATAGCTCTTTAGTTCCGTATTTCCACTTCTTCGGTTCTACGGATAATCAGCCTTAGAGCATCGACTGATGAAGTCTAACCCGACTTCAAGGGTTTTCTGCTAGTGATTCTCAGTCCGTCGCAGAGCTCAGACTGCTGTAATCGGCGCCAAATACTTAAACACAATTTGTTTCCCGTTACACATTGAGCAATAATAAATTACTACTCTGCCTTTTGAAATCCTCCTTTTATGATCAACCCTTTGAATCCGTCACTTACCGGAGACAAAAGCATAAAAAGAGGGCAAAGAGCAGCGCGCACAAGTTCGTCTGTTTGTGTTACTCTTTGTGTTCACTCCTTCTTAATTTTGAATGAAGTATAGTCAGTTTAGCATGTGTTTTTTTAACCGTCAATAGATTTGCCCGATGTGTTGTTTGACAAACGATGCCCCGTAACTTTTACTTGGTAATATCTAAAAAATCCCATATTGTGCAGCCAAAATATGCCGCCATTTCAAACAAAGATATAGTGGACGGATCGATTCTTCGGTTGAGAACATCGTGAATATATCCCGGAGATTTACCAAGTTCAATGCTTAGTCCTCGGTAGGTCATATTACGCTCATCCAAGATTTTGTCCAACTTCTGCTGGAAGGCATACCAATAATTTTCATACTCTGTTCTGTCTAACATACAAAAACCTCTTTTACACAAAAAATTAAGAGCCGCGACCACCGCGACTCTTTGGTATAAATGTAAAAAAGGTTTTATTTGCGTTTCAAGAAATCTTTATGAATAGCTTCATATTCACCACAACAGATGAAAACAAGGTGGATTTGTGGTATAATTTAAGTGCAGCATAAGGTAGGTAATGTTGTTGGATCTTTGAGACCGATCAAGAAATTTACATAGGCTCTTTCTGCGAACCACGAATTGTTCAGCTCTTTTGAGCGAAAGAACGGATAGTAAAATGAGATATTAAAAGAGCCTCGCTGCAGATATGCTATGGAGGGAAAATAATGGAAGTAGTATATCAGCGCTGTTGTGGTATTGACGTACATAAGAAAATGATCGTAGCCTGCTTTCGTGACGGACGAAAAAAGGAAATACGAGAATTCGGTACGTTAACAAGCGAGCTTAGAGAGCTCACAAGCTGGCTTTTGGATAGCGGTTGTGAAATGATCGCTATGGAAAGTACAGCGTCATACTGGAAACCCCTGTACAATTTGTTTGAGTTATCCGGACTTCCTGCTATGGTGGTAAATGCACACCATATGAAATCCTTACCGGGAAGAAAAACGGATATGAAGGATGCCGAATGGATTGCAGACTTGTTACAGCACGGACTGCTGAAAGCAAGCTTTATTCCTGACCGTGAGCAACGGGAATTACGAGAGGTGTCCCGTTACCGTAAAAGTCTTGTTGAGGAACGCAGTCGTGAGCTTAACCGTTTACAGAAAATGCTTGAAGGCGCTAATATTAAGCTCGGAAGCAAGCTAACACACATAAACGGTAAAAGTGGCAGAAAATATTTAGATTTACTGCTTAGTGGCGAGGAAATATCTCTTGAGGCGGTGGATGACATAAGGAATCACCAAATGCACAGCAGTGCAGAAGAGATATTAAGTTCGCTTGACGGCATAATCTCTCCGTTACAGAGAAAGCTCATTCGTAGTGTTCTTGACCCTATTGACGATATGACAAAAAGAATCAAGGACATAGATAAGATTATTAAAGACTATATTAAGGACTATGAGGATGCCATAAATGCATTAGAAGAAATACCGGGTGTAGGTAAAATCGGTGCTCAAACCATAATTTCGGAAATTGGCAAGGATATGAGCAGATTTCCTTCGGCTTCACATTTATGCTCTTGGGCGGGTGTAGCACCGGGTAACAATGAAAGTGCAGGTAAACGCCGTAGCGGTAGGACAACAAAAGGCAATCCTACACTTAAAACCACCCTTATTCAATGTGCTCACGGTACATCCAAACACAAAGACACCTTTTTCTACGCACAGTTCCAGCGTATTAAAATACGCAGAGGTTCTAAAATTGCGGCTATGGCAGTTGCTCATTCAATGCTTACTGCAATTTATTACATACTGAAATACAGCCAACCGTTTCGCGATTTAGGTGCAGATTATTACAACAAGTTCAACCGCGAAAAGAAAATTAATTCTTATCTTAAAAAACTAAATGAATTAGGCTATGACATGACAGCCGTTCCTGCCATACCATAGCCTATTCTTTACATACTTTTATTCACCCCGCCGCAAGACGGGTTATTTTTGTTGCCGTGTTTTAGTGGTTATCTATTTGTTTTCATAGTAAAACATTAATTTAATTAATAAGAGATACCGAAAAGCAATTTTTGAAAACTATATTAAACCAAATGAACTTATTAGGTTATTAATAACTGTTGCATATACGGCCATACACTCATCAATTTTTTTACCATCAAACCATCCGTGCATAAGATTATTTAGTTTAGCAAAGTGAAAAGATGACATAACGTTTAAAAAAGCATCATTTTTAATCACTTCTTCGTAATCAATAGCATACATTTCGCAAATGGATCGTAAGCCCCAATAATTATGAAGAACGCCTATAGCCGTACTAAAAGTTGCAAAATCGGTTTTAAATTCATTTCGTTGAAATAATTCAATTGCAAGATTTTGTTTTGTCATTATGTAATCAAGTACACTTGTGGTTATAGAAAAGCTTTCAATTTTATCATTCATAGAAAATGAAATTATGTCGTCCTTGCTTTTTGCTCCTAATAGTTGCAAGAACCCAATTTGTGATGCATGGTATTCAGTAAATCCATAAATAAACGCATGTTTTATCTTATCTTGTTTTGCATACATTTCTGTGTCTAGTATATGTGTAAACTCATGAAATAGCAGATGACTAGATATTAACAAATTTGAACTAACGCAAAGGGAATGAGTATCACTGTCAGCTGTATAATTTACCGATGCAACAGATTCAAAACCTTTAGCATCTATAGCACACTGAGATAATTCTTTTGTAGTTAAACAATAATTCGGGAAATCCTTTATACCCATAAATTTCATATAATCAAGTTCTAAGCTTTTAATTGTTTTTGCTATATTATCACTCATGTATTCCTATTCTCCTTATAATGCATTATAACATTTTTTAATAATTATACCATAAAAACGTTAAACTGTAATCTTATAGTTTAGCAAAAGAGTTAGGATATTTGTAAATATATAGGGTTGTCGAAAAAAGGAAAATATGATATAATAAATCGAATATAATGGAAAAATTAGGAGTTGTAAAAATGGAATATAAAAATCCTCCAGTTGAGTTGCCAGGAATTGCCAAAACAAAAAGAATAAAATTACCGGATATAGGTACAAGTTATAGAGAAATTAAAACAGCATATTTCGTGTTTATTGATGTCCTTGGGTTTAAAGACACTTTTCAAAAAGGAAAATTTAGTGAAAATGTACAGAGCGTTTTCGAATATTTTAATTTATTAGTTTCTCAAATACAATTTTTAAAAAGAGAGGAAAACAACAATTGTTATGCTGGTCAAACGTCTGATAGCCTCTATTTTTATACTGATAATCTAGGCTATTTAACAAGATTCATTAACGTTTTTTTGCATTTTAATATATATGCTATGAGTCAAGGCGTTTATTTTAGAGGAGGAATTTCCACTGGGAACTTATTTGTAAACAAACCGTATCAATTTTATGGCAACTGCGTAATTAAATCTTTTTCGTTAGAGGAATATATTGCCTGTCATCCAAGAATTGCTATTGATAAGGCAACAAAAAACAAATTTAAAAAGACTCCTAACGGATGGAAATTTGATTATGATGAAAAAAATGATCGTTGGTTTATTAACCCTTTTTCTGATGCTATATATAAAGATATCGGCGAGGATCTAGGCATACCTAATGGTGAATTTTTAAATATTAATTATGATTTGATTTTAGAAATTAAAAAGAATATTGCTGCTAATAAAGAGAACTTTGAATTTAATGACAAGTTATATCAAAAGTACTCTTATTTATTAAAAAGTTGTAACGAATTAATCGAATCGGCAAACGAAGAAAACGAATAACTCAAATCGAAATACATATTATAGGAGTGTAAAACTATGAATAAATCTAATGTTGGAGCAAGTATATTGAATATCATAACCGAGTCATTATATGACAAACCAATTGTGGTTTTTAGAGAATATGTTCAAAATTCTGTTGATTCTTTGTCTTTAGTTGATGATAACAACACGGATTCTTTAACATCGAAGATTTGGGAAAAAAACGGCAATCTGTATTTTTTGGACAATGGTGTGGGAATTGATGAGAATAAGTTTGTTAGCCGGATGAAAAGTATTGCTTTTTCAACAAAAATTAAAACAACAAATTTAGGATACAAAGGAATTGGTAGGCTATCAGGTATATCGTACTGTAATAAGTTGAGATTTATCAATATTCTTAGTTTTAAAAACAAAAAAATTCAAGAGTACTCTATTGATTGCATTGAATACAATCGTTTGCAAAAAACCGAAAATTATAATAATCTTTCTTTTAATGAGCTAATGGAATTAATTGGCATTTCAGAGGAAAGTGCCTCCATAGAATCTATTTTTGATAATGTTGGTCAATATCAAGATATTTTCGAAAATAGAGATACTGGCTTTCTTGTAATATTAGAAGATATTTCAGTTATATTAAAAAATACAATAAAAGAAAAAGAGTTTTCTAATGATTTATCTTGGTTATTGCCAGTACCTTTTGAAAATGAATTGTTAGAAGATAATAAATACGCCTCCTTGTTTAAATGGCTTAGTGCTGGGCCAACATTTGAAAATAATTCTCTAGTGGCTGCAAAATCCTATAGTATCTTTTATAATGGAAAACAGTTATATAGACCATTAAAAAAGAATATGTTTAGGACTTATTTGTGCAAAAGTAAATTAGATAAATATGCTATCTGTATTCAATCTTTTTCAAACGAAAAAATTGAATTAGATAAAAAAAATCCTTTTTCTGGAATACGTATTTATATTGATAATATGTTGTTGTGTGATGAAAATGAATTAATTCCTGCTCTTCAGCAATATGGATTTACATCACATGGGTTATATGAACTCATTCAATCAGTACGCGGGATGGGTGTGATTATTTATATTGTTGATAAAGTTAATATTTCGGCCAATGCGAGACGTACTTTTATTGAAATGACAGACCAAGATGCCATAAACTTTTTAGAATTCACAGCTGCAATGGTCGATAATATCTATGATACTAGATATGCTTTATCAAAATACGCATCCGCTTTAAAGAGTGAAGAGTTGGCTACAGAAGCAGTAGAAGCAAAGCGTCAAAAAGCGTTACATCAATTACAAATTTTGGCTAATGATGAAGTTTATGTAGAAATCAAAGAAATAACTTCAGAACCGCTTGGATTTGAGTTTTTATCTAAAACAGAGCAAAAAAGACAGGTAAAAAACAAAATTGCAAGGGAAATCAATGACTGTATTAAGGATTATTTGAGCCAAACAGATAACTTTAATTTTGATACGTGCTTTGATGATTTTAAAACATGGTTTGTAGCTAACTAAAAAAACTCTTTACAAATCCATGCGCTTCATGGTAGACTTATTGATGGTGATTATTATGGAAAGAATATTGCTTGTTGAGCCAAATTATAAAAACAAGTATCCTCCAATCGGATTGATGAAAATTTCTTCATATTACAAAAGTAAGGGAGATTTTGTACAATTTCATAAAGGTTTACTACCAAAAAACGAAGTTATTACTTTCAATAAGGTATTTATAACCACATTGTTTACATTTGATTTTGATATGTGTATCAAATCAATAAAGTACTACGCTTCAATATTGGGCTTAAAAAACATTTTTGTTGGTGGTATTGCTGCAACTATTATGCCAGAGAAATTCAAGCAAGAAATTCCTGATATTAATATTCTTACTGGCCAATTAACATCTTCAAGTGTGTTAGGTTTCTCTGATAATGTCAATATCGACGTTTTACCTCTTGATTATGATATTCTTTGGGATATAGAATATGATTATCCTGCTGCTGATAGTTATTTTATATATACATCTAGAGGATGTCCACGAAAATGCAGTTTTTGTGCAGTGAAAACGCTAGAACCCAATTTTTACGATTGTCCTAATTTAGAAGAACAAATTAAGCGTGTCGACCAACATTTTGGAATTAAGAGAAACCTGTTGATAATGGATAACAACATCTTATATTCAACAAAATTTGAAGAAAATGTAGCCACCATAGAATCGTTAGGTTTTGGTAGTAAAAACAACACCTGTCAGAAAAACAGTAATATGCCATACTTTTTGGAAAGCTTGGCTTCAAGAATTAGTATAGGTAAAAGTTACAATAATTTGCTCACAAGAATAAAAAAAGAATTCAAGTCTATTAATTTTAATCGCATAAACACAGAAGATAAATCGAAATTGCAAAATATCATAGATTTAATAGACGCCAACAATGATGAAGTTTTTGTTCGAACTATCCTTAACAATAAAGAGTACATATCTAACTTTTTTAGCAGATATAATTATCATAAAATAAAAAGATATATTGATTTTAACCAGGGCCTTGATGCAAGACTTTTCACAGAAAAGAAAGCAGAAATAATGTCACGTTTGGCAGTAAAACCTTGCAGAATCGCTTTTGACCACCTAGAAACGAAAGAAGTGTATTTAACAGCACTAGAAAATGCGGCTAAATACGGAATAAAAGATTTTTCAAATTATTTATTGTTCAACTATAAGGACAAGCCCGAAGATCTTTGGACTCGCTTATCTATAAATATAGATTTCTGCCAAAGACATAAGGATAAAAAAGTTAGTCTATTTTCATTTCCTATGAAGTATGCGTCTATTGAAGAAATCGATAGAAATTACGTTGGTGAATTTTGGTGTAAAAAATATCTTAGGGCAATAAATATTATTTTGAATGTCACATCCGGGGTAGTTGCTAAAGAAAAGGACTTTTTCGAACGTGCTTATGGTACAACGCCAGAAGAATTTATAGAAATTCTCTCTATGCCAGATGATTTCATTCGCTTTAGAAATTATTTTGATAACATTGGATTATCTATCGTCTGGAAAAAAATGTATAACAATCTCTCTTCGGAAGATAAAAAGCTTTTGTTAAAAGTATTATCAGAATCTTCTACCGATATGGTAGCTGTTGAAAGTAATACAAATGAGCAGTTAAAAGATATTTTACAACTATATTTAGTGAAAAAGAATTCCGTTGAGAAAAATGAGTTGTATTATAAAAGATTGTACAATCTTTTATAATTTTAAAATTAAACTTTTTACTCGTTTTTGAAATCTAAAATCAAAAATCCTCTCGATTACCATCAGTGATATCGAGAGGATTTTTGTTCTAATATATCAAATTAATATTTGATTCTAAAATAATCTAGGTGATTTTTGAATACATCCTGTGCCGAAAGGCAGGTATCGGTGAGATATCCTCTTTCCTGATTCCATTCCTTAAGACCGCGATAGTAGAACATTTTAATTTTGTCTTCAATAATAAATGGTACAATACCGTGTTTTAAGCATTCTTTAAACATAATGAGTCTGCCGACACGACCGTTTCCATCTTGAAACGGGTGGATGCGTTCAAACTGTACGTGGAACTCAATGATATCTTCAAGAGTTATATTCTCTTTACCATTATAATCGGCAAGAAGTTTTTTCATTTCCGCTGATACATCTTCGGGCAAGGTTGTTTCTCTGCCGCCAACTTCGTTAGGCAACTTTTTATAATCACCAACGGCGAACCAATCCTTCTTCGAATCGCTTGTTCCGGTTTTGAGGATAAAATGCAAGTGCTTTATAAACTTTTCGCTTAGCTGCGATTTGGCGTTTTCGATAATTTCATCAATACAGCGGAAATGGGTAGTAGTTTCGATAATATCATCAACACGAACACCTTCCTCGGTTAAGCCAATGGTATTGGTTTCAAAAATATAGCGAGTCTGATCATGGGTAAGGCGACTGCCTTCAATATGGTTGGAGTTATAGGTCAACTCGATCTGTATTTTGTGATAAATTCCGCCGTGCACCTGACCGCGTTTTTCCTCTTTCAAAATATCAAGCAAGGTCTGCGGTGCAGGTTGACTCTTATTACTTCTTTCAGGTTTCTGTGCGTTTTCAGGAATGTTCCAAGTCTTGCCCGTAAGGAAAGCACCGGGGACACGACCTGTAGCACAATAATTACGAACACTACGTTCAGATGTATTCCAAAGTAAAGCAACCTCTTTAACGGATAGATATTTCATATTCCTACCTCCAAATTTACTGTTATTAGTATAACACAATATCGGCAAAATGTCAATCAAACCAAAATTGGTATTTATTATATTCTTGCCGATACTGGCATTTTTATTACTATTAACTTTATAAACTCAAAAGCCGCCCAAACGAGCGGCTTTAATATTGCTTATTTCAATATATTTTCGTTATTTGATATTCTTTATCCTGAGTAAAAGGATTATTTATTTTTCTAAATCCATAAAACTGTTCTTGCTTTTTAGTTTGAACAATATCAAATGTAACGTCAATATTCCACCAAGAGCCCTCAAAGTAAACTCGGTTCCAAGTGTGGTGATATTGAGCGTTATCACGCTTATCACCATCAACTACATAGCAAGGGATATTTTGACTACGGCAGAGTGCAGCGAACAGATGAGAGAAGTCATAACATACACCTTTGTGTGTGCGCAAGGTTTTATGAACATTAAAATACTGAACAACAGGATTGTATTCGTAATCATACTCGAAATTGTGTATCATCCATTCGTATATTGCTTTTACTCTTTCTTCATCAGTATCACAGTCGGCACAAATTTCGTCAGCGAATTCCACGGTCTTTGTATCCCACAAAGTTGCCTGACCGTTGATAAGAGAAACATCATCTTGTTTGTAGACGAAAATATATGCTATGAAAAGCAATGCGATTATAAGAACAGATACTATTAAAACGTATATTTTCGTCAACGATTTATCTTTACCTGTATTTTCGGCGAAAGCGATAAAATACATAAAAACGATAGTCAGTGGAATAAGTGCTAAAAACGGAAATATTCTGCGACAATAAATCGCATAAGCTATGTTCATACAAGCAATGAGTATCAGCGAAATATAAACTGTCGATTTCATTGCTTTTGAATTTATCTTAACTGTTAAAAACAAAGTAGGTAGGGCAGACAGTAAAAAGAATACCTGTAAAGTGGGAGAGAGAACAAGAAAGTCTCTCAAACAAAATCCTAATATTAAATTATATGTAAGTGCAATGGTAAAGAAAATAAGTCTTGTTTTTGTGGTCTTCATTTCAAAATCTCCTTTATGTACGAAATCCATTGGAACGAAGAAGTGGCAGTACAGAGCGACTAACTCTGTACTGCCACAAACAAAGGCTTATTTAACATCTTTTAAGAAAACAACAAACCCGAACGTTTCACCGATTGGTAAAAGGTTCGGGTTTGAATGCTTTGGTGCGGGTGACAGGACTTGAACCTGCACGCGTGAGCGCTAGCTCCTAAGGCTAGTGCGTCTGCCAATTCCGCCACACCCGCACGTATTAACTTTTTATACGGCTTTTAAAACTAAAACGGCAGCCGCACTCCGTTACTCTTGCGGTGCCCGACACTTGCCTGCGGTGATAAATCACCTTGACCGTTGTCGACCGCGGCGCCTTTTTGGCTTTCGCTTCATCCTCCACCGGAGGCGCAAAATCCAAAAACTGCCAATTCCGCCACACCCGCACGTATTAACTTTTTATACGGCTTTTAAAACTAAAACGGCAGCCGCACTCCGTTACTCTTGCGGTGCCTTACAATTTTAACAAGTAGAAGCGATTTTGTCAAGAGGCGAGTTGCCCT
>JAZNWH010000057.1:0-8751 GCA_045593265.1 Clostridia bacterium
ATTTATCGTGTATATGTTCAAAAATTGATATTGCCTCATACACATTTGAGTTGTATTTGGTTTGGAGTTCATAGTCCAAAAACTCATCAATTTTTAAATTTTCTTTCAATCTGCGCAAAACTCTTATTGCATCAAACTCTACAATATCATCGTAAAAATCTGTGTTCAAATACGCTGTCAGTATCTCACCGGCAGCGTATTTATATTTCTCATTTATATACACATCGTGATTAAAAAAGTATGCTCTGAATGAAAACATATTGCCCTCCAAAAAATTCTAAAAATAGATAATACATATTCAAAAGTAGAGAATATATTTTAATTATAGAACATCTATTTACAAAATGCAAGTATTTTGTTAAAATAAAAATAGAGAATAAACAAAATGAGTCTAACATCTATCACAAAGGAGTGATTACAAATGAAAGAATCAATCTATAAAACCTACGGTGAACTGCCTCTGTTTTTAAATGCAGATACAGTTGCAAAAGTGTTGGGAGTATCCATTTCGAGTGCGTACGAATTAATGCATGAAAAAGATTTTCCGTCGCTGAAAGTTGGGAACAGATTGATTGTTCCCAAAGAGAATTTCAAACAATGGGTTGAGACAAAAATTAATGTTAAGTAAGAGGTGAATTTACACTATGAAAACATATGAATTTAAAGATTATTTGAAGAGAACTTTCTATCATCCATCAACAAATATTGAATTTCCCAATGGTAGACTAAAAACATTTTCTCGACACGTAATAAGTCGGTTGTGGGATATGCAAGAATTCAAGGTTGGAGATAAAACTTACACCAATCCTGAAATAAGATACATACTTTCAGAGAGAATGATGCCTGAACATTTGGACAGTGCAATTAAAATATTTGTAAGATTGAATCGAAAATTTGGATTGGAGATTTTGATGTATTTAATTATTCTTTGTGTCATAAATGAGGATGGGTTGATGAAATTACTTGCAGAGTATGATTTGAAATATCCAAATAAAAATTCAAAAGGAGGAGCAGCATGAATTATTTATATAAGCAACAAAACAAATTAAGTAATAAGTTTATATTACCAAACTGTATTATGCAATTGGATTTGAGTACAACGGCACTGGCAATATATTTTTATCTCATATATATCGAGGACAGAAAAACTTATCAGTGCTATCCAAGTTATAAAACTATCGGCAAAGCTCTTAATATTAAAAGTGTAAATACGGTTAGTAAATATGTAAAAGAGCTTGAAGATAAATGCTTAATTTATACCGAACCTACAGAAGTTATTCTGAAAGACGGTAAGAGGAGAAACGGCAACCTGAAATATACAATCCGTCCAATACAGGATGCAGTTGAATATTATCATCAAAAGCAGATGAAAAGAGCCGAACAAGAGACAGTGCTGAAAAAAGCCCAAAGGAGTATTGATGAATACAACACAAGGAATCCGAAAGTATCTGCATAAATTATTTATCGGTTTGAACGCAACCGTAACAGCAGGTTTTAAAGTAAAAATCTTGTGGTAAGGTAGTTACACTACTATGAAAAGTTAATCGCTTGTACCCACCAAATAAACCGCGTGATAAGGTCGAAGAATCGATTCTGCAACTAATTGGAACAGAACTGTCGTAGATATTGGAAAATGAAATGCAAGGTATAGGATAATACATCATAAAGGAACGTAAAGTTACGCATACAAAATAAATACTGTGAAAATGATAAAATTGCCGCATGAAAATGGGCTCAATTTGACCGGAAAATCGGCGGAATAAATTGAAGCAGGAAAAAGCATTGGTGTCGTAGAACGCCTCCAGTGCGGTCAAACACCGACCGGCAGTGCCGTTCGGGATGGTGCTAAAAATGATGGGTTGGTGCTGTTTTGGTGAAAATGGCTGAGTTTTCGGCGAGGCTTCGCCATTCATGTGGTGTTTTTGGCGGTGTCGAGGATAATTTTGAGAAATTTGCTACTAAATTAAATATTGACATCTATCAAAAATCCTTCGTAGACTTATGAGAATTTCTGTGGTATGTTTGTGTTGTAAAAATAACTGTAAAAAGGGGAGTGAAATAATGAGGAGAAAACTACTTACAAACGGAAATGTGTTCAAGAGAACAGATGGTCGTTGGTGCGGGGTTGTATGGTATATGGACGAGCAAGGCAATCGAAAAAGGAAATCTTTCTCAGGCACAACCAAGCAGGAAGCGAATAAGAAAATAACCTCATACATAACGGAATTTGAAAACACAATAGAAGAATCAGATGAAAGTAAGAAACTGCTTAAAGACAGCATACAGAATTGGCTTGAAACATTTAAATTTCCATCAGTAGAACGAACCACCTATGACAGAATAGAATGCACGGCAATAAATCAAGTATATCCTATACTCGGAGATAAGGTAGTCGGCGACATTGTAGCAGCTGATATAAAAAATCTGCTGAATCACTGGATGAACGAAGACTTATCCTTCTCTACAGTAAAAAAAGCCTATGTACTGCTGAATGAATATTTCAGGACAATGTACCTTGAGGAAATGATAAACAAAAATCCAATGGATAATGTGGAGATGATAAAGAAAGTAAACTTCCTGTCAGCACAAGGTAAAGAAAACCTGCCTGAGTGTGAAACAGTAACTATATTTGACGAAGATGAACTCAAAAGATTCAAGAAAGAAATATATGCGACATACTCAAACGGAGAAAGAAAGTATAAACAAGCTGCTGCATATATATTGATGCTTAATACCGGATTAAGGCCCGGAGAAGCACTCGGACTAAAAAACAGCGACATAGACCTCGATAACAAACAAATGCACATACAGAATTCTGTTAAAGAGATATACAATCGGGAGGGAACCAAAGCTACAGGCGGAAGAACATCTAAGGTTGGGAAAACAAAAACGAAGACAAGTAAACGAACAGTACCGCTGAATGATACCGCAATAAAGGCAATAAAAGAGCTGAGAGAAGAACACTACTTCGGTGAAGACACACCGCTGATATGTGATGAGAATGTAAACTACACAAAACCTGTAAACTTCCGAAAAAGATTCTACAGAATACTCAATTCCGCCAACATAGAAACAAAAGGTCTCCACTCGCTACGCCACACTTTTGCCACCAACTTGGTAAACGGAATAAAGCAACCAAACGGCACGATAAAAGCACTCAGCCCAAAGCAAGTAGCAGACATACTTGGACACACTACATCGCAAATAACCGAGATGTACTATGTAAAGAAAGATACATCAAGATTAAATGGAATCACAGACGGATTTGAAATATAATTAATGCGCACAGGAATTTCATAAAATAAAATCTCTTAAAGTTAAAGATCTGTTGTTGTGTGACAGAGCAGAGTAAAATCTGCTATATCACACATATGGTGTGAAAATATAGTTATGTAACTACAAGCGAATTAGATCCTCGGAAGTATTTTTTGAAAAATGTTTGATTAACGGTTACTGTTTTTTCTTATTTGAGAAGGCGCAAACCCTGTTTTTTTAATACAAATGTAAAATAGGGGATAGTTTCAAATCCACATTCTGTTGCAATTTCCGAGATTTTTTTGTAAGTTGTTTTCAAAAGATTTTTTGCTTCGGTGCAACGGACTTGGCGTAAATAATCGTTAATTGTTATTTATGTCTGTTCTTTGAAAAGTCGGCAGAAATAGAACTTGTTGAAGCAGATCGCGTCTGCTACAACATCGATCGTAATTTTCTTCATATAGTGTTTTTGTATATATTTCATTGCATTTTTAACAGAGTCATCCAGTTCTTTTTTTGTGCCGGGTTTAAATAGTTTTTATACAAATAAGTCATTAATAACAATAATGTTGTACGCAGAGCAACTTCGCAATAGTCATCTTTATTGAAAAACTCCATTTTTAGCTCTTTAACATAGTTGATTGCATTTTCATTTAAAATGGTTTCATCGAATTCATATTTATCCAGATTAATTCCCGAGTCTTTCAAAAATTTAGCACTAATAATATGTTGTAGGTTTATTCGTAATAAATTTGTGAATATGCTTTGAATTGATTAAGAGAGACGGAACAAATTAAATGGTAAAAACGAAGGTGTATTTTTTGTTTTATAAAAATAACCCCTGTTTTATATTCAATTTTTGTTGAAAAACAGTGCATTTTCCCTTGAATCTAAAACATAAATAATGTAGAATATGTTTATGATTATGTAGAGGTATATAAAAATGAAAAAGATTATTGATGATACCCGATTAATGGTAAAGACTTGCGATTTGTATTACAATGAAAAGAAAAATCAACAGCAAATTGCAGATATTCTAAATATATCTTATCCCACAGTATCACGATTGTTGAACAGTGCGATGAAGAAAAATATTGTAAATATAACAATCAGCAATCTGGATACCGTTAAGTATTGGGATTTGGAGCAACAAATCAAAAAAATATATGGTCTTCGAGATGTAATGATTGTTGATTATAACGAGAATGATCTTGAAGGAAAACGCATTCTTGGGTGTGCTGCGTCAAAATATCTGGATAGCATCCTGTCTGCGGGAGATAAAGTGGGAATTTCTATGGGATCCACCTTGTATAATATGGCGCATGCCTCAATCACACGTACTACAAATAATGTTACTTTTGTACCGCTTGTGGGAGGAATGGGACGGTTAAGAACAGAACTGCATTCTAATCACCTTGCAGAAACCTTGGCAAAAAGGTATGGTGGTAGCTATTTGCCTCTATATGCGCCGGCACGTGTATCAAATAGAATAGTGCGTCGTGAATTGAAGAATGAGCCCGGTGTATCAGAAGTACTTGCAATGCAAAAAGAGCTTTCGATAGCGATGGTAGGAATAGGTTATCCAAATGATAATTCATCAATAAAAGCTACAGGCTATTACAAGGATAATGAAATACAGTCGCTTTTAAAACGAAATGTTGCAGGCGAGATTTGTATGCAGTTTTATGATATTTCAGGGAATACATCGCTATACAAAAATGACAATACCGTTATTGGTATTAATCTTAATATGTTAAAAAAAATCCCATATTCCGTGGCTATTACCGGAGGTATTGATAAAATCCCAGCTATTATAGGTGCAATTAAGGGAAAGTATATAAATGTTTTAATTACAGACTATCAGTGTGCAAAGGGGTTAATAAGATAGTAAAAACGGAGGAGTATGATGAGTATTGATGGCGAGGAATGGGTTTTGTGTCCTGTATGTAACAACAAAACCAGGATAAAAATACGGCAAGATACTGTTTTGGAAAAATTCCCTTTGTTTTGCCCTAAGTGTAAATCCAATACTCTTATAAATGCGAAAAAATTAAAAATCGAAATAATTAAAGAGCCAGATGCTAAAAGACACAGAGCCGATACTACTTAACAGTTATATGGGTTCAGTGTCTTTTATTTATAAAAGAGGAGAGATTATTATGAACGAAATACTTAACATAGGCATTAATGATATGCCAAAAATTGAATTTGAATGTTCTTGCGGAAGAAAACACCATTTTGACATGAGCGAGTTGTCTGTTGGAAAGGGCGTAATAAAAAACATTGTGAAAATGGCACACCCCTTTAAAGATGGTAAAATTCTTGTTGTAGTTGACAATAATACATACAAAGCGGCAGGAGCGAAAGTTATAGAATTACTAAAAAAAGATGATTTCAATGTGAAAGAACTTTTGTTTGATTGTGGTGATGACATTCTGATTCCTGACGAAATAACCCTTGGACGAATAGTTCAGGAGCAAGACCTTGATGTAAGTCTTATTGTTGCTGTTGGTTCGGGAGTAATCAACGATTCGGTAAAATTTGTCACTTCAAGAACAAAACTTCCTTACATAGTTATTGCAACTGCTCCGTCAATGGATGGTTATGTTTCAGATGGTGCTCCGATTATTTCTTTGGGATATAAACATTCGCCTCTTGCTCACCTTGCTTACGGAGTGGTTGGTGATACGGATATCTTAGGAACTGCTCCTTTTGATCTTATTCAGGCAGGCTTCGGGGACGTAGTAGGTAAAATTACGGCAATTGCGGATTGGGATCTGGCAGTAAAAGTAAATGGAGATTACAGATGTGATACCTGTGTCACACTTGTAGAAAAAGCCTTGGATAATTGTTTTAGCACTGCAGCTGGAATAAAAGAAAGAGATGCTAAGGCGTTACAAAACCTGTTTGAAGCTCTTATATTGACAGGCGTTGCCATGGCTTTACTAAACATTTCTCGTCCAGCTTCGGGAGCAGAGCATATGCTTTCGCATTATTGGGAGATGGATTTTATAGCAAAAGGCCTTAATCCGAATCATCACGGCATTCAGGTAGGTGTTGCTACCGTAGTCATTGCACGGTATTTTGAGGAATTAGAAAAACTTTTACCTGAAGGCGTAAAAGAGAAATGTCCTCATCATACAAAAATAGAGGAGCTGTTAAAAGTCGTTGATGCTCCAATAAGTCCTAAAGAAATTGGAATAAGTCGTGAGCTTTTCTATCAAGGTCTTATTAACGGACACACAGTAAGACCGCGTTATTCAATTTTACAGTTTGCACGTGATAAAGGACTATCAGAAAAAATTGCAGAAAAAATAACAAAAGAAATATATGATTAAGGAGAAAAAATATGAAAGTTGCATTTGGTAGCGATCCTAACGCTACAGAATATAAAAATGCTCTTATGGAGTACACTTCAAGTCTTGGGTATGAAGTATTTGATTTAGGGTCTGATGATCCGATTTACGCTAATGTTGCGTTTAAACTGGCACAATCAGTAGTTAACAAGGAATATGAGAGGGGGATTCTTCTTTGTGGAACAGGTATAGGCGTGTCGATTGCTGCAAACAAAGTAAAAGGTGCATATGCGGCCTGTGTACATGATATCTATCAGGCTCAAAGAGCACAATTGTCAAATAATGCAAACATCATAACTATGGGCTCACAAGTTGTAGGCATTGAACTTGCTAAATGTATAATAAAGGAATACCTCGACTTATCATTTGATCCCAACAGCAGATCCAAAGATAAAGTGAACAGAATTAAGGAATTAGAAAATTCGTAATTAAAAGGCTGAACGAAATCTATCGTTCAGCCTTTTAACTGGGTGTCTTTAGACATGGAAATAAACCCCCGGTTCTACCGGGGGAAGATAAAAAGCTTTAGCATGAGAAAAACCTCTATGATATAATAGTAAATGGTTTGGCGACCGCATTACTAAAATATATCATGGAGGTTTTTTACGAATATGAAGAAAAACAATAATGAAATAAAAAGCACAGCACATTCAAAATACAGATGTCAATATCACATCGTATTTGCACCGAAGTACAGAAGACAGGAAATATATGGTCAATTGAAACGAGATATAGGCGAGATATTGAGAAAACTCTGCGAACAAAAGGGAGTAGAAATAATAGAGGCAGAGGCATGTGTAGACCATATACATATGCTTGTAAGTATTCCACCACATATAAGTATATCACAATTTATGGGATTTCTCAAGGGAAAAAGTTCGTTGATGATATTTGACAGACATGCAAATTTAAAGTATAAATATGGGTCAAGAAATTTTTGGTGTAGAGGGTATTATGTTGACACAGTTGGAAGAAATAAAAAAGTAATAGCGGAATATATACGAAATCAACTTGAAGAGGATTATGCATCAGATCAAATTAGTATGAAAGAATATATGGACCCGTTTACGGGTAACAAGAATAAGTAGGCAAAAATAGACAGCCGCACGTGAGCGGCTGCCTGAGATAGTAATGCGGTGTCAAACATTCAGAGCCTCTTACAGAGGTTAAGCCTGTAATATCCCCTTCTAGGGGCAGTGCAAGCCACCAGTTTATGAACTTGTCAAGTAAAAGTAGACACTAAAAAAACACGGATTATGCAAACCCTTGTTCAACTCTATATTGAACAGGGGTTTTGTAATTTAATTTGTATGACAATCTTTCGTTATTAAAGTAATGAACATAGTTTTCAATGAATGATGGTATGTTCTCAACCGATTTTAAATCAAAATCAATTTTCATTTCTTCTTTTATCCATCCGTTCAAGGACTCTATTATTGGGTTGTCGGTTGGAGTTCCTGCTCTTGACATAGAACGCCTGATGTTAGTATAATATTTATGGGTTTGGTAGAAACCCGATGAAGAGTAGACACTGCCTTGGTCTGTGTGCAAAGTGACTGGGTAGCTCTGCTCTTTTGTTTTTTCTATTAACTTATTCAAGCAGTGATAATACGGTAAACTGCTGCCGATTTTGTTAGTTACAGAACTTGCTATTATCTCGTTATTATACACATCTAACATATATGTCCATTCCCAACGAAGCCCTTTATGCCTAAAGCATGTCATATCTGATACAACAATTTCTAATGGTTTCGTTGTTTTCCAATTACCCTTGATCGTATTAGGAAATTTAATGTGCTCTTTTCCTGCGTATTTTCTTCCTCGGTTTGTTTTAGAACGGATTCCTGCTAACTTACAACATTTATGAGCAAGGTTGTCCGAAAATAGCCATCCGGTTTCGTTACGAACTAATCTCGCAAGATAATGATAACCCTTTGTTTTATGCTTCTTGTGTTGCTCTAATAACAATTCTGTTAAAATTGTCCTGTCATACTCATATCTATTTGGCTTATCCTTTCGTGCCAACCATTTGTAATAACCGGAACGGTTAACCGACATTATCTTGCATAAAAATTTCACACTATATTTATCTTTCAAAGAAAATATTATTTCATATTCACATCTTTTAAAGTAACGAATA
>JAZNWH010000058.1:0-10626 GCA_045593265.1 Clostridia bacterium
ACGATAGTTAATAAAATCAGCCGCACAAATTTCAAAATTTGTCAAGTCTTTTTCGAAATAATTTTTAATATTTACATAAAAAAAGGGGGCAAGCTCATAGAATGAACTTGCTCCTCTTAACTTAATGATATTGGTAAAAAAGGTTGTCCGTTCTTGAACATTTTTTCCTATTCCCACACAAAAAAGGACTGTAAAAAATCAAAGATTTTTTACAATCCTTTTTTTATTTATTATAGCTTATGCTCCTGGGAAAAATCTCTTAGTTCTTCCACATCGGAATCTTTGGGTACTTTAACGTTTGTTTCATCTTCCTGAAACTCACCGTTTAACGTGGGCATTGTTACATATACGGGTTTGCTTTTTTCTTTTGTTTTGTTTTTTTTATCATCCATACAAAATCACCCCGTATTTAGTTTATGACCGACATCGTTATTTATTCTGTCAATGCTTCGGTTATAAGGGGGCAATATCCATCTGCCATCAACCACATATTTTCAAAATCAAAGCCGGTGAAGGTGTCTTGCTTGAGTAAATCTGTACTTTCTACACCGATTGCGCCTTCTGTATTTCCAAAAGCAACACCTGTTTCAATTCTGTCAACAGGATAGTAACAATTTCCTATAAATGAGTTTTGTGCGTTTGCACAAATTCCACCATAGGTTTTACCAAAAACTCTTGAGGCGGTAGTATAGCAGTTTATAAGAGTACCTGAATTTGTAGCACAGATTCCACCTGAAATATCTGTTGAATAAATATCAGCATTTGAGTAGCAGTCGGAAACAGTTCCGTAATTAAAGCTTGTTATTCCACCTGCCATAGAAAGTTTACTTCCTTCTGAGAAAACATAATTACCTGAATTAAAGCTGCCTGCGATAATTCCGTAATTACCGTAACAGATACCACCAGTCTGGCTGATATCTCCGTTTGTGGAAATATCTCCTGTATTTGATGAATATATTATCATACCTGAGGCTTTATTAAGCCCTGAAATTCCACCTGCCATTGAAGAAGAATGTGTATTTGACGTATTGGTACACTTATAAATAAGACCTGTATTTATAGCTGTAAGATTTCCTGAAATTTCAGCATCAATTTCAAAATTCTCAGTTATTACATTATATATTTCTCCGTTGTTATGACTGAACAACCCACCGTATTTTCCGTTTGATTGCTTTATTCCTATTATGGAGTTGGAGTTTCCTATAAAAGTGCCGAAGAAACTGAAGACGTTATTGCCTATAGGTTCAAATCCGTTAATTTCACAGTATCTGCTCATATCAAGGTCTCCTACGAGCATATAAACAGCACCTAAATATTTTCTCACATTGTCAAGCTGCTTAGGAGTGAAAATAAGGTATGGATTTTCCAGACTTCCGTCTCCACCACCAAAGTCTTTTATATTTTCCGATAAATCATATATAATGTGAGGATTATCAATAAGCTGAGGGTAAGGATAACTTCCGTTTTGAGTCCAGACATTGCGAGTGTTGAAATTTTCATAACAGTATATATCTGCCATTCTGTCAGGGGAAAGTGCTTTTGATGTATCCTTTGAAAGGTTGTTTTCTCCGAATGCAAAGGTTAGTGTGTTGTCATAATATGCGTTGAAAATACGCCCTTTGGCAGACCCTGTCAATGCACCTGTCAAAGATATTGGTGCTTCTGAAGTACAATAAGCTGTATTGTATACATTTATAATATACGAATTTTCATCAGAAATACCTGTGATTCCTCCACTTAATCCTTTTGATGTGCCTTTTGATGAAATCTGACCTGTGTTATAGCAGTTTGAAATATCGGCACTGTTAAGTCCGCATATACCACCCGAAGAGGCTTCAGAAAGGTCGGAATAGGATATAATTCTGCCATTGTTTACAGAATTTTTTATTTGTGCCTTATTTATACCTGTAATTCCACCACTGTAGGCATTGGAGTCGGATGAATTTGTTACAATTCCACCATAATTTGTGCAGGCAATAATTGTTTCCTCGTTAATTCCGGCAATACCTCCTGTTGCATACTGAGAGAATATATCAGACTTGTTTTTACAGTTTGAAATGGTACCATTGTTAATTGATGCGATTGAACCACATGAACCATTTTGAACACCTATTCTTGAACTTGTAACGATTACAGAGTCAATTTCTCCGTAATTTTTTGAACAGACAACAGCTGAATTACTGCTTCCCTCAATACGACAATCGGTGAAATTTATATTTTTAACACATCCGTAAAGATTTTCAAAAAGTGCAGCTTCCTTGTAATCAGAATATAAAATTTGCAAGCCTGAAATGCTGTAACCTTTTCCATCTAAGCTTCCGTGAAATTCAGGTATAGGAGTAAAGCCCTTACATGCGTTGTTTAAAATTGAAATTCTGGTCATTTCATCTGCAAATGTGATATCATTTGTAAGAATAAAATTAGCATCAGGATACATCCTTATATTGTACAAATCAGTTACATTTGATATAGTGTAAGGATTTTGAGGACTTCCGTCTCCTGTATTAAAAGATGTGCTTATGTGATATTCTGAATAGTTGTTGCCTTTTAGAACAGGCATACTGAGATTATTAAAACTCCATATATTTTCGAAATCAAATTCCTTATAGAAATTTTGATTGATAAATTCTGAAAAGCTGAGCTTTCCTTCAAAATTTTCATTGAATTTATTAAGATATTTTGAGTTTGTATAATTATTTGATACAGGAAAAGTTTTCCCGATTTCTTCAGTAAAGTATAAATCAGCAGCGTTTATACACAAATTTATTGTTGAATTGTTATTTTCTGCAATTCCGTATATACTTGAATTTTTATCTTTCCCAATAACAGCTCCGTAAACAAGAGCGTTTTGAATAATACCATTATTCTCAGCACATATTCCACCGGATTTGACATTACCTATAATTTCTCCACTGAAGGAGCATTGTTCAATGAGTGCGTTGTTGTTTACACAAATACCGCCTGCTTTATCGGCAGAAAAAGAAACATCGGTGTGGCAATTAAGGATAATTCCGTTATTCGTTTCTGCAATTTTCGAAGTGGAAAATATATTTTTCACAGTACCGTAGTTTTGGTCTATTATAGCTTCATTACTGCTGAGTCCCTGCACTTTATGACTATTTCCGTCTAAAGTTCCATTAAAATTACTTAATGGTGTATTTAAGCTTACAAGCCCAAAATCAAGGTCATTTATTATAATGTAATGTGATGATGGATATTTGTTTATGTTGATAAAGTTTACGGGAGTTGCAATTTTATAAGGATTTGCAATACTTCCGTTTCCCCCTGAAAAATCTGTAGTATTTTCTTTTTCGGAAATAATATATTTGTCTGTTCCTGCCGGAAGGGGAATTGTATATATTTTCCAGGTATCAGCAAAGTCAAAACCTGTAAAAGATTCCTTGAAAACAAACTGTCTTGGCTCTTTGAAATACGCCTCGTTAATGTTGCTGTTACCTGTATAATAACAATTTACTACATCTGCTGAATTACTTAAAATGACATCATCTTTTCTGTTTGCATTAATTAATCCGCAGGAGAAGGTGTTTTTGGTAATATTTCGGTTTGCATAACAAATACCGCCTGCATTTAAAGAATTAATTATACCTGTAAAAACACAGTCTTTGACTTCTCCGTCATTTGTGTGAGTTATACCGCCACCGTTGCGTGCCTCAATTCTTCCTGAAAATGTACTTTTTTCAACTAATGAAGAAGCTTCGTTATAATAGACAATACCACCGGCATTTTCTGCCTCAATCAAAGCACTCGATGTAATAAAAGAACATATACCGTAATTACGGAATACAACACAAGAAGCTGATGAAGATGATTTAATATATCCGTTTTCTAAATGAAGATTATAAATCTTACCTGTATTTACACCAAATAGTGCTGCATTTGTTATTTTGGGGTCTGTTATGGAAAGATTTTTAATCACATAACCATTTCCGTCATATTCTCCTGAAAAAGGAGTCTGTAAATTTCCAATAGGCTTAAAATCGTATATGCCTGACATATCAATGTCATTTTTTTGAGTAAAATATGCATCAGGATAATAATGAACGTTTTTAAGATGCTTGGCATTGGATATAATATAAGGGTCGTTTTTTGTTCCGCTTCCACCTCCAAATTCACCAAAGTTATCTCCTTCGCTGTAGGAAATATCTTTTAAAACAGGAAAAGGGAAATTTTTGTCTTTGACGAAGGGTAAATCTACATATGTGTCATTTATACCATAAATATCTGTTTTTGTTCCGATTTCACTTTCCGAGTTTATAAAAGAAATGTTGGAAACAGAGCCTTTGCTTTCAAGACACGCACCAAGGTTGCCTGAGCAAAAAGAATTACTGAGAATTCCGTTATTCTTTACTGAAATTCCCCAGGAATTAGAGTCTCCGTCAGAGGTTGAAAAACAATCCCTTACAGTTCCGTTATTAATACCACATATTCCACCGATTTTTCCGTCATTACGCACCTTGAGAAATGAAGATATATAGCAGGATCGGATGAGGGAATTATTTACCCATGCAAATGCACCTGTAATATCTTCACTTTGATATTGCTTTGCATCTTTTTTAAATGAATTATGTCCACAGTTTTCAATTGTTCCGTTGTTTGTTTTTGTGAATGAAGCAAAATATTCAGGACAAACAAGTATCAGGTTTTCGATTTTACCATTATCATTTATTGTTTCAAACAGTGAAAAGTCATTATTTTGGGTATATATTCCCAAAATTTTAAATCCGTTTCCGTTAAACGTACCACTGAATCCGTTTCTGCAAAGGGGGAGTGGAATTTTTTTGTCCGAAAGATCAAGGTTTTCCGTAAGAGAGAAATCAGATTCATTATAAATGTTTGTAAGATAAAGCTTAAAAGGAGAATTTATTTCTATTTGTGTAGAATTTGGAACATTAAGAATTCTTGTAAGTATAACAAAGCTTTCATATCTTGTTAAGTTACCCTGAGGGTTAAATGTGTTGTCGCCATTGCCTGTGATAACATTTATTTCGTTTAGTGAAGCAACAGCACCTTTTGCCCAGGAAGCGATAGAGTCATTGTCTTTAAAATTTGTTTGTATATTTTCGTAGCAGCCTGTAAGTCTGCCTATCATGGTAATTGCTTCCTGACGGGTTACATAGTCAAAGGGATTCATATACCCCTGTTCATCGCCTTTTATATAGCCATAACCGTATGCAGCAGCAAAATCTTCGCTGAACCAGTCATCTTTGCTGATATCTCCAAATTGATTTTCGTAGGCAAGGGGAGGGATGTTAAATGTACGGTTAACCATTTTTACAAATTCGCTTCTTAGCAAATAATCATTTTCCCTTAAACCGTTTTCATCACCTGAAATAACCCCTCTTTCAAGTAAAAGAGCAGTATAATCTGAATTCTCAAGTGCAAAAGCAAAATTTGGCACTATGAGAGATATTATTAAAAATATAGAAACTATTTTTTTAATCATAAGTAACTCCGTGCGTTTTGTAAAATATTTTTATTTTCCTAAAATATCCGACAGATTATTTTGTATTTTTTCAGCCACATCCGGATTGTTCATAGAATATACGTGAACATTAGTTATGTTATTTGCGTATAAATCAATAATCTGGTCTGTTGCATAAGCAATTCCAGCCTGTTTCATAGCAGCAGGCGAGGAACCAAACTTATCTACAAGGCTTTTAAATCGTTGAGGCATAAAGGAGCCTGAAAGCTTTATTGCCCTTTCCACCTGATTTGCATTTGTTATTGGCATAATTCCCGGAATAACAGGAACAGTTATACCTGCTTCTCTGATTTTGTACAGGAAATTATAAAGAAGATTATTGTCAAAAAACATCTGCGTTGTAAGAAAATCACATCCTGCATCAACTTTTTCTTTAAGTCTTTTAATATCTTCTTTTTGGTTTAAGCTTTCAGGGTGAATTTCAGGGTAACATGCACCGCCTATGCAAAAGCTATCGTCTGCATTTTTTAGTTCATAAATCAAGTCAATGGCATATCTGTAATCCCAATTGGAGCGGTCTTCGTTTTCCATACTTTCGGGAATATCTCCTCTGAGAGCCATAATGTTTGTAATACCTGCATTTTTTATTTCATTAATTTTTTCTTTTACGGTTTCTTTTGAAGAAGAAACACATGTAAGATGTGCAAGAGTAGGAACATTGTACATCTGCTTTATATTCTTTGCAATTTCGAGGGTATATTTGCTTGTCCCACCGCCTGCACCATATGTAACACTCATAAATGATGGTTTAAGTCTGGCAATTTCCTCTGTTGCAATTTTTACACTTTCAAAGCTTGTTTCTGTTTTAGGAGGAAATACTTCAAAAGAAAGCTTTTGAGTTTCATCTTTAATTAAATCAGTAATTCTCATAATATTGCTCCTTAAATTTCTTACAATGTATAAATTAATTATAACATCATTAAATAAAGTAGTCAATTGTAAATATAGCCTCTTGTTTTTATTAATAATTGAAAGGCTTTTCAATGAAATCATTTTTTTAAATGATTGAATTTATATAGTATTTATGCTATAATGATTTAAGATTTCGCTAAAAATCATTATAGCACAGCGTTGAAAGTTATCGAAAAGGAGAAAATGCAGTATGAAAAAAGAACTTTACAATTATGGGCTGATTTTTCTTGGCAGCATTTTATATGCAATTGCAACAGTTGCTTTTATATTTCCTCACTCGCTTTTACTTGGCGGCACAAGCGGAATTTCTGTTATACTTAATTCATACATCCCATTTTCACCGGGTTCAATTCTTGTTATAATTAATTTTCTGTTGATTATAGCAGCATTTATCATTTTAGGGAAAGAAATGGCGGTTAAAACACTTGTGGGGTCGACATTAACTACGATTTTTATAGGTGTGTTTGAAAAGAGGTTACCTTATGGTACAATGTTGATTTCAAATATTTATTTGTCTTCACTTTCAGGGGCAGCAATTATTGCCTTGGCAAGCGGAATTATGTTTTATGTGAAATCAAGTTCAGGCGGAACAGATATTATAGCACTTATCGTTCAAAAATATTCAAAAATGAATATAGGAAGAGCACTTTTGATAACAGATTTTTTAATTGTAATTGTGGGCGGACTATTATCCGGATACACAATACTTATAAGTTCATTTATAGGACTGATTGTAAAAACATTCGGTATTGATTTTGTTATTGGATTCATAAAAAGAAAAAATTGATTAATCCGATGGGTATATTAGAGGAGGAGAGAATTTTGTTTAGTAGAAAAAGCTTTGAAAATCATTATGAGGGTCTGATTGAACCTTTTAAAATTATAGGAAATGTATATTTTGTAGGTACATATCCTGCATCATCACATTTGATAAATACAGGGGATGGACTTATTTTAATTGACACAGGATACGAAGATACGTTATTTTTGCTTATAAACTCTATTTACAAGCTTGGGTTTTCGCCTTATGATATCAAATATATTATTCATACTCATTGGCACGGCGACCATACAGAATCAACAGCAGCGCTGGCATATTTAACCAAAGCAAAGACATTAATAGGAGAAAAAGATGCTGAAAAGGTAAAAAAATATTTTCAGCCGGACATTTTGCTCAAAGATGGCGATATAGTAAAACTTGGCAATACAGAAATTGAAGTTATGGAAACTCCCGGACATACACGGGGAACAATTTCGTTGTTCTTTGATACTGAAGAAAATGGTATGAAGTATCAGGTGGGAACCTTTGGAGGTGCGGGTGCAAACACACTTGCTGAAGGTAAATTTGATTATGAGAATTGCCGAGAGGATTATAGAAAATCCCTTAACAAATTACGTAACAAAAAAGTTAATGTATTCATCGGAAATCATGTATGGAACAATGATACTGAAGCTAAGGGGGATATTCTTAAAGAAACAGGGGAAAACAGATTTATTGATGAAAATATCTGGTATGAGTTTTTAGATTTTTGCGAAAAAAGATTAAACGCATTGGAGCTTCCAGAGTAAAATCAAAATTTGCATAAGGAGCAATAATTATGAAGATAACTATAATTGACGGACAGGGTGGGCAATTGGGAGCTCAGCTTGTAAAAGTAATTGCTGAGGAATTCCCTGATGCAGGGCTGACTGCTATCGGAACTAATGCTGTAGCTACAGCAACTATGCTTAAAGCAGGGGCGAAAAATGCTGCTACAGGTGAAAATCCTGTAATTGTTGCCTGTCGTAAATCTGATGTTATTATAGGTCCTATTGGAATTGTTATTGCAGATTCATTGCTTGGTGAAATTACGCCTCAAATGGCAGTTGCTATAGGACAGACAGATGCTGTCAGAATCCTTATTCCTATGAACAGATGTGAAAGCTTGGTTGCAGGAGTAGTAAGTAATAATATGGGCGAATTGATTTCGGATGCTGTTTCTAAATTAAAAAGTATTGCAAATAATAAAAAAGCTTGACATTTTCTGATTTTATGATATAATGCTTATATCATTCAGAAGAATGATTTTTGAGGCAGAAGCTTCTTTTCTATACTAGGTTGAAAATATGAATTATGGATACTATGTAGGTATCATTATCTCAGACGAGGTAATGATACCTTTTTGTTCAGAAAGGAAGTCATTATATGAAAACCAACGACAAATTAACAAAAATGATTCTTGCTGCCTTGTTTTTGGCACTTGCTTATGTAATGCCGTTTTTGACAGGTCAGATTCCTGAATTTGGCTCTATGCTTTGCCCTTTACATATACCCGTTCTCCTTTGTGGTTTTGTTTGTGGTTGGCAGTGGGGGCTTGTTGTAGGCTTTATTGCACCATTAATACGTTCTCTTACACTTGGTATGCCTCCCATTTTTCCAACAGCAGTATCTATGGCTTTTGAACTTGCTGTTTATGGGGCAATGAGTGGTTTACTGCACCAAATATTTCCTCACAAAAAAAGTTTTATTTATTGTTCATTACTGATTACTATGATAGCAGGCAGAATTGTATGGGGTATCGCAATGTTTATTTGTATGGGAATAAACGGGGGTGCATTTACTTTTGCAGCGTTTCTTGCCGGTGCATTTACCAATGCAATACCGGGAATTATCGTTCAGATTGTAATTATACCTGTGATTGTAATGATATTTGAAAACCAAAAAGTAATAAATCGGAGAAAACAATGAATACAGACAAAACAATTGAAATGATTATAAACCATTACGAAAAATATCCCAAATTGCAGATACAGGATGTTTTCAAATATCTTTACCAAAGCTCCTACGGATGCGAACATATGGTTTCATCAGTTGAAACAGTGGTAAATTATATCCTGCAGGAATACGAAAATCTTTCTTTCGAAAACAAATTTGAAACAGATGCCCTTGATGGTGAATATTGTCGTGTTAATCTCTCTTATATGAACACAGGGTTAAGTGCAGATACTCTTGGAAAGCTTTTCTGTCTGTCAGCTAAAAAAGAAGCAGATGCAAAAGAAAAACTGATTAACAAAATATCAGTTGTTCAGAAGCTTATTTGTGAAAAAATACTTCCTTTTCCTAAAGATGAATTTGAAAGGAATGTTAAAGAATGGGAAGACAAAGGTTTTGCACCTGTGCATCATTCTGATATTTTCAGACAAACTTACAAACCATCTTATCGTGTGATAGCAAGTAAGTTTGCTCCATTTCTTCCTCTGTTTGCAAAAATTGACAAGCTTCTTGAAAAAGGTACGGTTAATATTGCAATAGAAGGAGGAAGTGCAAGTGGTAAGACAACTTTGGGTGAAATGCTCATTAGTGTATACAATTGCAATGTGTTCCATATGGATGATTTTTTTCTTCAGCCCCATCAACGAACTCCACAACGTTATGCACAGACAGGGGGCAACATTGATTATGAGAGATTTTTAAAAGAGGTTTTAAAGCCTTTAAAAAACAAAGAGATTATAAATTACAGGAAATTTGACTGTATGTCTATGCAACTAAAAGCACCTGTATCTGTTGAACCTGAAAAGTTAAATATTATCGAGGGAGCGTATTCTATGCATCCTGAATTTGAAAAATATTATGATTTTTCTGTATTTCTTGAAATTTCACCTCAAAAACAAAAGGAGAGGATTTTAAAGCGTAATTCTACTCGGGAGGCAAACCGTTTTTTCAATGAATGGATACCTTTGGAAAATGTATATTTTTCAAATACCAATATAAAAGACAGATGTAACTTAATAATCACTTCAGAATAATTGCGTTATCAAAAAGATACGCAATTTTTCTTTTGAATGTTGATAAATAGGAAAAGATATGGTATAATGATTTCATCTTTGATGAAATCAATGAATTGCCTTCGGCGTGAATTGAAATCTGTGATTTCATGAATTGAGCCTTGCGACTCATGAATTGCACCTGTCGGTGCATTAAAAGGCAATTCAATTCATGGAGCGAAGCGAGAAATCATGGCGTAACGCCAATTCATGACAACATAGTTGTCAATTCATTAAAATGACGCATCTTTTCTATCACCTAATTATATAATGATTTCATCGAAGATGAAATCGTCGATATAAATCTCTTGTGAGATTTTCGATATGTCATAAATGACTCGATATGTGCTTTGCACTCGATATGTTGCCTTTCGGCAACGAGATTTATATCATATCGAGTTTTGAGC
>JAZNWH010000059.1:0-7824 GCA_045593265.1 Clostridia bacterium
TATAAAATATATAAGACTTAAGGAAAAATATCGTTTTTGCGAACGATATTTTCTTTATTAAATTCGCCTTTCTGCTCGAACGAACTTCGCCTCTCGACGTACCTTTGTACGCCTTCGGGTACACTGACAATGCCTATATTATAGGCATTGTCAGCTCAGTTTCCTATAGCATTAACGAAAAGCGTAGTTTGCTTTTCGTTAATGCTATGGATGCGAGGAATGCCCAAGAAAACAAGTTTTAAACGAAGTTTGATTGGATGCATTCTACCGTCGTCCGTTCTAACTCTTTTTTTCTATCCCCTGAAAACAGGGTATAAATTTATGACAATAAATTTACACCCTCTTTTATATCTATGATTATTTTTTAAGTACCTTTACAATCTCACCAATATATAGTCTGTGTATATCAGAATCAGGATATGTGGCATCTGCAAAATTCTTATCCTCAAAATTTTCTTTTTGTATCATTTGTGAATAAAGCTTTTTACAAATGATTACAAGCTGAGCTTCCTCAAAATAGGGTGCATCGTCAAAGGAAACGCTAAGATTGTGTTTTGATATTTTGTCTGTATCTCTGCCTGATTCCTTTCCACAGGATGCAAGAATGTCTTTTTTGGAGTTATCAAAAAAGCAAAGGGAATAAAATTCACCTTGTTGCAGAAACTCATATGTGTAACGGGATGGGCGTACAACAATATATGAAACATCTTTTCCCCAGAGTTCACCAAAACCACCCCAGCTTGCGGTCATAGTATTTACTTTATCTTCTTTTTGTGCTGTTATAAGCATCCATTCATTTTTTAATTTGTCTATAAGATTTCCATTGATTTCACTTGCTTTAATTTCTTTGAATTCTGGCATTTTCAAGCATTCCTTTACTATAAAGTTTATTTTAAATTATATTATCATATTTACATTATTATGTCAAATTAAACGACATAAATTCATTAAAATTATGTAAACTTACATAGAATTCTTTCATGAATATTTCCCTTTAAATAGCCATATTTCCCAACCTGTTTTTGGTGGAAAAATTAAAAAAACAAATATTCATCTTGTGGATAAAGTGGATAACTCCGTGGATAACCCTATTTTCAAAGGTTTTCTATGTGGATAAGATTATACAGGCAGAATTAACAATAATAAATTATGTAAACTTTATCAAAACAAAGTAATTTTCAATAAAAATAAAGTCAGCATAGAATTTTTGCTGACTTTATTTAGATTATGTTATGTCGTCAACATTAACTTCGCTTGCTGTTTTAAAGAACTCATTGTTTTTGAAATAGCCTTCTTCAGCAAGTGAAATATAGCCCGAATCACAAGTTATTATTGCATCATAAAAGTAACATCTTACAGCCATAATGCCTCTGTTGATTTCATCAAGTAATTCAATGTCGTTTCGTGAGGGAAGAAGAATTCCTGAAGGATGATTATGACCTATAAGTATGTATTTAGCTCTGCGAATAGAAGCTTCTCTGATTATTTCTTCATTGTAGACTACTACATTTTCATTTCTGCCTCCGACAAATGTCGGCAAGCCAAGAATTCGCTTTTTTGAGTCCATATAAACGCAACATACACATTCCACTTTTTTACCTAAAAGCATAGCGTACATATATTGCTTAGCTTTCTGACGTGTATCAAGAGTATCGTTAGAGCAGGAAACTTCGCAAAGATATTTTGATATTACACCTCTGTAAACTTGTATTACAGATGCGACTTTTTCAGAAAAGCCAAGAGCAGTTATTTCATATCTTGATGCATCTAAAACATTTTGCAGATTACCAAAATGGGAGATTAGCTTTTTGGCATAAGGTTTGGTATCACAACGCGCATATGCAGAAAAAAGCATAAGTTCAAGGATTTCATAATCTTCAAAAGTTTCAAAAGCGCCGGATAGTACCTTTTGATATACTCTTTGTCTGTGTCCTTCGTAATGCTTTCGTTCTGGTGCTTTTTTATGTAATGCCTTTTTGGCTCTTTCTTCTTCTAAAATCTTGTCAATTTCAGCTTCAATACTTTTCAAATCTATACTTTTGTCTTTAGTTGATTGTGAGTTAAACTCCTGATTGTTATTGTCCTGTTTTTGAAAGAGTTGATCGAAATCAAATTCAATATTCGCTTTTACATTTTTATCCATATGTTTCTCCTGCAAAAAAATAAAAATTTAAAGGCATATTAAAGAAAAAAACGACTTTTAATGAGAGTCGTTTATGGTGACTCTAAGGAGACTCGAACTCCTATTACCGCCTTGAGAGGGCGATGTCCTAACCGTTAGACGATAGAGCCATATATTTAATTCAGATTGCACAACCTGCAACAGTTATTATACAACGAAACAGAAGAAAAATCAATAGTTTTGTAAAAAAATATGTAATGAGCAGTATTTTTGTTTACTGCTCATTAGATGGATATATTAGATTATTTGATTTTTCTTGCTTCAAGATAGTATCTCTTTTCAAAAGCGTGGCCTATTGAGAATGTTTTTCTCGGCAGTGAACCATCTTTTGCAACTCCACTGAACAAACCTGATTTGTCAACATCGGGAAGAATAAATCCTAAATTGTTTCCGTTTGATGCAAGCCTGCAGGTTGAATCAACACCGTGAATATAATCTATCTCAAGATTGTTTGCTTTTACATACTTGTCAAGAAAATCCTGCAGTGCAGCAACAGTAAGGCTAAAGGGAGAATTAAAAGTAACGGATCCTTTTGTTTCTTTTGTTACATATGTAATAGTATGGCAACAGTCTCCTTGTACTTCTTTAAGCTTTTCGAGTAAATCATTGCTGTTACAATTGAAAATAACTCTGTGTATCGGTTCAAATTCAATTGCAGGACTGTGAACGTTATTAAGCTCAACTAAAGCATATCTTGCCTTATGATTTTCTCTTTCACTTTCTGTTAAGGTATCCTTAATCATGTTCCAACATTCTTTTGCGGTTGCAAGAGAATGATTTCCGTCGCCTACTACATAAACTGCGTTAGAGCCTTTGTTCCAGAGATTTGAAAGGGCGTCATAGATTTCTTTATCAGGGGAAACCCTGAAGCCTTTTATTCTGCCCCCGTTCATCATTAAGTCAAAATCGTATAATTTTTCTTTTTTTGAATTTTCAGCACTTTTAATTACTCCATCGGTTTCATCGTTCATAAGGAGCATAACATGTGGAAGCTCAAGACAAGCACCTTTTCTTATCTCAACACGGGGCGGAATTCTTTCAATAACAGTTTTTTCAGTTGCCCTTACAGGTGCTACAGCATTTTCTGAATAATCGTACATTTCAAGGTCTATAACACCTATTAAACCTTTTCTTATATTTCCTGAGGCTAAGGTTCTTTCAACATACACAAAAGAATTTTCAAGCACATCAAAAGTATCTTCATCAATATACTGCTTCATAGTAGTATTAATTTTTTCTATACGTGCGTTTTTGTCTCCGTTTAAATAAATTTCGGGGAAAACAAGATTAATAGTTGATTTTTTACCTTCGGTAATTTTTTCAACTTCCTCCCAATACTCACCTTCGGAAGTGTATTGGTCGCATGCAACTACACTCCATGATTCAAAATCATTTCTTGGAAGCAATATATCAGCAGGCATAAAGCCAAGTTTTTTAAAGTCCATAATTTTTACTCCAGATAATCTTTAAGTTTTTTGCTTCTTGACGGATGACGTAACTTTCTTAAAGCTTTAGCTTCAATCTGACGTATTCTTTCTCTTGTTACGCCGAATTCTGCACCTACTTCTTCAAGAGTTCTTGCTCTTCCGTCATCAAGTCCGAAACGCAGACGAAGAACTTTTTCTTCTCTGTCTGTCAAAGTGCCGAGAACGTTTTTAAGTTGTTCCTTAAGAAGGATAAATGAAGCAGCTTCTGCCGGTGGTGGAGCGTCATCATCTGGAATAAAATCACCTAAATGACTGTCTTCCTCTTCACCGATAGGTGTTTCAAGGGAAACAGGTTCCTGAGCAACCTTCATTATTTCACGGACCTTTTCTATTGACATGTTCATTTCTTTTGCAATTTCTTCTATCTGAGGTTCACGACCAAGCTTTTGTATAAGCTGGCGCTGAATTCTCATAAATTTATTTATAGTTTCAACCATGTGTACAGGAATTCTGATTGTTCTTCCCTGGTCAGCGATAGCTCTTGTTATAGCTTGTCTTATCCACCATGTTGCATATGTGCTGAACTTAAAGCCTTTGTTATAATCGAATTTTTCAACAGCCTTGATTAAACCAAGATTTCCCTCCTGGATTAAATCAAGGAATAAAAGACCTCTTCCCACATATCTCTTTGCTATACTTACAACAAGTCTTAAGTTAGCTTCAGCAAGACGTTGCTTTGCAACTTCATCACCCTCGCTCATTTTCTGGGCAAGAACTTTTTCTTCTTCGGTAGAAAGAAGAGGAACCTTACCAATTTCCTTAAGATACATTCTTACATGGTCTTCTACACTTACACCATCAGGGATTGAAAGGTCATCGTTTTCGATTGATTTCATATATTCTGCGTCGATTTCAGAATCTATATCCTTGATTTCGTCATCAATATCACCGGATATTTCGATACCTTCCTGCTCAATGCTCTCGTATACCTTTTCTATAGTTTTAGGGTCAAGGTCAAACTCCTCGAGAACATCCATTATTTCCTGATAGGATAGAGAACCCTTTTTCTTACCTTTTTCAAGAAGGTTTTTGATAGCATTTCTTTTATCATCTGCTGCCATATAATCACTCCTCTTTCAACTTTTTCTGTTCAAGTAATTCTTTGATTTTCTCAAGATCACCGGATTTTCCCAATTCGGTAAGCTTTTTTTTACGCAAGGCTGCATTAAGTGAATTGATAATTTGCTCTGCTCCCGCTTTCTTGTTTTCAAAATGCAATTCAAAACTAAGTATATCCGCTATTTTTCCTGCTTTCTCAGGCTCAAAAGCAGAAATAAGTTCAATTTCCTTCGGCTCAGACTTAGTATTTTCACGCATTTTGCAAATTTCAAAAGCAAGGGTCTTGAAAAATTCATCTGTTATTTCATTTATGTCATAGTTTTCCGTTATGAACTTAAAAGCTTCATAATCGTAAAACATAAGATTTATAAGTTTCTTTTCGTTCTGGTATATAATTCCACCTGACTGGGATATAACAGAGCGTTGTTTTAAATCCTTAAGTATTTGTGTTTTGTCCTTTCGTTCCTCGCTTTTTTTGTTGCTGGACATAGCTTTTGCTACGAGAGAAGAGAGGGACTTTTCAGAAACATCGCACATAGAAGAAACTTCTTTAATATAAATTTCTCTTTCCACGGGGTTGTACATCTTTGCAAGCTCTTTGGCAGCCTCATTCAAAAATTCAACCTTTCCGTCAGGAGAGTTTATATCATATTTTGCTTTAAGTAATCCAATTTTATACAAAAGAGGTGTTTTTGCACCACTTATCTGCTGTAAAAACGCATCAACACCTTTTTTCTTGCAAAATTCGTCAGGATCCTTTGCCCCATCAGGAGTAATTACTCTTGTTTTAACTCCGCCTGAGGTCAGTATTTCAAGACCTCGTTTTGCGGCATTTCTTCCTGCTTCATCTGAATCGTAACAAAGAACAACCTCGTCTGCATACCTTTTTAAAAGTCTTGCGTGATTCTCGGTAAGAGCAGTTCCTAAAGACGCTACTGCAGTAGTAACTCCGTGTTGATGCAGTGTTATAACGTCCATATATCCTTCTACTATAATAAGAACTTTGTTTTCACTTTTTTTAGCAAGATTAAGTGCGAATAAGTTTGAGCTTTTATCAAATACCCTTGTATCGGATGAGTTCAGATATTTTGGCTTTGAATCATCCATAACTCTGCCGCCAAATGCAATAACATTACCTCTCACATCAAATATAGGGAACATAACTCTGTTTCGAAATCTGTCATAATAGGATTTTTTATCCTGTCTTTGAGTAACAAGTCCCGAATCCATAATTTCATAATCGCTGAAACCAAGACCTTTAAGATGTTTTGTAAGCCTGTCCCAACTGTCGGGGGCAAATCCAAGACCGAATTTTGTTATCGTTTCAACACTCAGACCTCTGGAAAGAAGATATGTGCGTGCTTCTTTTCCATCGTCTGATAGTAATACATCATAAAAGAATCGAGCAGCAGCTTTGTTAGCTTCCAAAAGTCGCTGTCTTTGTTTTGACGCACGGTCATCATATGTATTGTCTTCAGGTATGTTTATACCTGCGCGTTCGCCTAAAAATTTTACTGCATCGGTAAATGTAAGATTTTCTGCCTGCATAACAAAATTAATAACAGACCCACCGGCACCGCAACCAAAACAGTGATAAACCTGTTTTTCGGGAGAAACGTGAAAAGACGGGGTTTTTTCATTATGAAACGGACAAAGGCCTGTAGCACTTCTTCCGCTTCGTCTTAAAGACGTGTAACCGGAAATTAAATCAACAATATCTGTTCTTTCGGTAATCTGTTGAATGATTTCACCGGGTATCACAACACCACCGCCCTTCATAAATTCATTCTGATACACTATATTTTCGACATATGGGTCGAAATTCCTTTTATTTTACTCTTTTTAAGTGGATAATTTGAAAAAAATTCAATGAAAACACTTGATTTTTTAAAAAAAGTATAGTATTATATAAGTTGCGGTCAAAAATAACCTATAAGGAGAAGTCGCGTAGTCCGGCCGAGCGCGCACGATTGGAAATCGTGTAACTACCAAAATAGTTCGAGGGTTCAAATCCCTCCTTCTCCGCCACCATTTGGCAAGTCATTTTTAAATGACTTGCCATTTGTATTTTCTGTATCTTTATATCTTATATTTTTTAAATATTCAAGAGTCTGTTTAGGAGCATAACCATTTAATTTTAAATGAATAGTAACCGCTAAAATAACCTTTCTGTTATCAAATATTTCAATCTCTTTTATAGTTATATGATCAATCAAATAATTAAATAATACCTTTAACTGTTCTCTTGATAAATCTTGAAAATCTCTATAAGTTATATCTTCATGAGATAAATTAAATTGCTTTCTAATTGCTTTTTCTTCTTTATCAATATCTAAACTTTGATATAACTCTAAATTATCATTATGTAAAGAAATTTGACTAATTATTGATTCTAATTTTTCCTTATAAACTTTAATTAAATCTTGACTTGACTCATTAATAATTAATTCAAGTATCTTTTCTTTTTGAGTTGTCAATTTACTAATATCTGCTTTAATTTTACTTATGTCTTTTTTCTTTGATTTTAATATATCTAATTGTCTTGTTAATTGTTGTTCAAAATGTTCTTTATATAAATCACTTGTTAAAATTTCTTTTAATCTGTATAATACAAACTTTTCTAATAATTCTGCAGGTATAAGATGAGTATCACAAACAGATTTTCCATTTCTCCGACGAGCACCACAACCGTAATAGCAAATTTTCCCTCTTTTTTTGCTGCTACCACTTGTAAAAGTATATAAAGAGTGACAGTTTTCACAAAATACTAAACCGGCAAGAGGTGCAAGTGAAACAAGTTTTCTATCAACATTATTTTTTCCACTTTGCTTTTTTCTTCTTGACATTAATTCTTGAACTTTATCAAAATCTTCTTTTGAAATAATAGGTTTATGAGTATCTTCTATAACTATCCATTCTGACTCATCATTTAATTTTTTACCACTGCCAACAGGAGCACGTTTATTAAAAATAGTTTTACCAGTATAAACCTCATTTCTTAACATACACAAAATAGAATTTTTACTCCATTTTTGACTTTTAGGAGGTCTATAATTATTTTCATTCAAATAATTACAAATCAATTCTCCACCTTTA
>JAZNWH010000060.1:0-1690 GCA_045593265.1 Clostridia bacterium
CAGGCTTTAGGCGTTGAGGGTGCAAGAATTGCAAAAACTCTTTCATTTATGGTTGGAGAACAGCCAATTCTCATCCTTATGGCAGGTGATGTTAAGGTTGACAACTCAAAATATAAAGGCTTTTTCCACACAAAAGCAAAAATGATGTCACCTGAACAATTGGAAGAATTCGTAGGTCACCAAATTGGTGGTGTTTGTCCCTTTGGTATCAAAGACGGTGTAGATGTTTATCTTGATGAGTCAATGAAAAGATTTACGACCGTTTTTCCTGCAGTTGGTGGCTCAAACAGTGCAATCGAGCTTACAATTCCTGAATTGGAAAAATACTCAAACTATAAAGAATGGGTAGAAGTTTCAAAACCAATTGAATAATTTATGGTAGGGCGGGGTCTTGATGTCAAGAGTATGATGGTATACAGTAGTGTAAGATGATTGTATACACATTTAGAATCTAGAAATTTTACGGTTAATAAGTTTGCCAGTCAAGTTAGAAAATTCAGCGATTTTGAAGTTTCTATAACAAGCAAAGAAAGAATCTCCGTGAGGATTCGGGCGAAACTCTATGTTTTCATTTATCATAGTTTCGCTTAAGTAAACTTGCCAACCGTTAAATTTTGCATATCCCCAACTGTTTATTTTAATAACAGGATGTTGCCCACCATATTCATATTTTTTAATATCGTCTATATATGTCCTGTCGCTTGGTATGTAAACTTCGGCAGGACATTTCATATTTAGAGCTTCGTGAGGACGAATATTGTTGTATTTCAACCTCCATTCTTGTAGAGCTTCATTTGCATCAAACACATCGTCAAAGACCTTGTATTTTAGGAGTTCAGATTTCATGGTTCTATGAAATCTTTCTATTTTACCTTGTGTTTGAGGATGCTTTATTCTTCCGTGTATAGGTAGAATATCATGATTCATTAACCACTTTTCAAACTGTGTATAACCTTGTTTAAAACCTGCAAACTGACAACCATTATCAGAAAGAATAGAGTTTGGCATACCATATTCATAAAAAGCTTCTTTAAAGCAAGGAATAACCATATTAGCAGTAGTTGTTGATGGCTTTATTTTTATTAGAAATCGAGAATGGTCATCAATTATATCTAATGGATAACAATATTTACCATCAGCAGTTCTAAACTCACCTTTGAAATCGGTTTGCCACATTTCATTACATTTGTCTTTTTCAAATCTGATAAATGGTTTACGTTTTAGTGATTCTTCTTCAGTAATACAACCATTTCTTTTTAAGATGTTATTGCATGTCTTAACGCAAGGTAAATCTTCATATCCGTTATTCATAAGAACCTGACGAATTGTTTTTCCTCCCCATGCAGGATTATCTTTTCTTACAGATAAAATCAGTTTTTCTGTTTCCTTATCTGTTTTATTACTGATGTTCTTCCTAGCATGACTTCGGTCTGATAAATCGTCTGTTTCTTTAGCTCTTGCAATCCATTTGTATCCTGTTTTTCTTGTTATTCCAAATTCTCTACACAACGAGCTGAAATTACTTGTAGTTTTTGATGCGACGATAAATTCTTTTCTTAATTCTTCCACAGTTTTACTCTCCCATGGCATTTCAAACACCCCTTTTTGTGTTTTATATGCCTTTTATTTTATCATAAAACTGTATACCATCATCTTGCACTACCTGTTTACTATCATACTACACTGTACA
>JAZNWH010000061.1:0-2333 GCA_045593265.1 Clostridia bacterium
CCTTTCCATCTGTCAAAAATTCACTTTCAACAGCAGCACTTATCACCTCATCTATACAAACTTCAATGGTTACATCGCTAAAGTTTACCTTAGCAAAAGCAGCTTTCGCATCCTCATTCAAATACTCCACGCCAATAACAACATTGTCCTTATCTAAATAAAGTTTTACCTGTGGATTGATTGTCACGATTACAGATGCCGCATAATCCTCCGGTATTACATCTTCTACGTTTGTTTGTTCTTTAATTTCTGTAGCAGTTTCCTGATTTCCTACTGTGCTCTCCGAAGATTGACTCTCTTCCACATCTTGTGCTTTCCCACACGCACATAATAAAAATGACATTATGATACACATTAACAGCACAATTTTTTTCTTTTTCATACATGGCCCCTTTCTATTTTTTTACCAAATTTAGAAACGTACCCTTTATAATTTTAAAAAAATACCCAATATAATGCAATATACTTTCCATAAATGTCAATGACAATTGTGGAAAATCAACTTTTCTTATCTATAATGTATGGTACACTAATATAGACTAATTTTTACAAAAGGAGACTAATTTTATGACTTTTAGCGAACAACTGAATGCATATATATCCGAACTAAACTGTACTGCAAAAGAACTAACAGATGTATCTGGCTTGTCCGCATCTGTTCTCAGTAGATATCGCACCGGAAGCCGTGTACCTACAACCGATTCCGAACAATTCATGCAACTTGTACAAGGAATTGCAACCATAGCAAATGAAAGAGGATATTCTGAATTTACGGTTGAAAAAATCCAAAAAACACTAGAGGATTGTTTGCAGGATGCAACTTTCCCATATGAGCTTTTTCAAATAAATTTTGATACACTTTTGACATCTCTTTCTATAAATGTTGCAGATTTGTCTCATTTTTTAAATTTTGACAGTTCTTATATTTCCCGTATACGAAACGGGCAACGAAGACCATCAAACCCACAGGATTTTGCACAAAATGTTTCAAAATATATAGCCGGACGTTGTTCTGAGTCCGACAAGGTGACTATTGCAAAGCTAGTACATTGCACCACAGATGAAATCAACAATGATTCTCTTTGTAGGGACAAGATTATCCATTGGCTTTTAAATGAACAAATTGAAAAAAAGGATGTAGTCCTTCCCTTTTTATCAAAATTGGATGAATTTGATCTCAATGAATTTATCCGCAGTATACACTTTGATGAATTGAAGGTACCATCTGTTCCTTTTCAGTTACCAACATCCAAAAATTATTATGGTATTGATGAAATGTGCGAAGGAACCCTGGACTTTTTCAAGGCTACTGTGTTGTCTAAGTCAAAAGAAGACCTTATTGCCAATGACGATACACCAATGGCGGACAAAGCAAATGGTACTGATTTTATGAAAAAATATATATTTGCTGTTGCACTAACCCTCAAAAAAGGGTTACATATTCATTTCATACACAATATTAACCGCCCTTTTGAAGAAATGATGATGGGACTTGAAGGCTGGATTCCTATGTATATGACAGGGCAGATTTCGCCATATTACCTCAAGGATGTACACAATAAACTTTTTGGTCATTTCCTTTATTCCAGCGGCGCAGCTGCATTATCCGGCGAATGTATTATGGATTACCATCAAAATGGAAAAATGTATCTGACCAAGAATAAAACTGAGATGTCCTATTACAGACAACGGGCACTTGATATACTTTCAAAGGCATCTCCTCTTATGGATATTTACCGTATAGAATCAAAGGATGCATTTTACTCATTTGTCGAAAGAGATATAGTAACTCCCGGCAACAGAAGGTCTATTCTGTCTGCACTCCCTATACACACACTTTCGGAGGAGTTGCTTTTACAGATATTAAATCACAATCATATTGAGGAAGCCGACAAGAAACGAATTTTAGATTTTGCAAAAAAACAAAGACAGCTATATGAGAATATTTTATCAAATAGACAGATAATAGATGAAATACCTGTTATTAGCGAAATGGAATTTTTAGAACAGCCTATGCTATTACCACTATCCGAAATATTCTATGAAAAGGACATTGTTTACACATATGCAGAATATTTGGAGCATATGGAACAAACAATTACCTATAGCCAAAACAACAGTAATTATACTGTAAAACAAAACAGCAGATATCCCTTTAAAAATATACAAATTCGTATCTTGGAAGGGAAGTGGGTGGTCATTTCTAAAAACAAAACACCAGCGATACATTTTGTTATTCATAACCCACAGCTACGAAATGCGTTGGAAAATATGGTGATTCCTGTCTACGATAAAGACGACACATTATGATTTTTATATAAAGAATGCCGCAG
>JAZNWH010000062.1:0-3709 GCA_045593265.1 Clostridia bacterium
CATCGAAATGTTTGTATTGTTCTTGTAACATTTTTATACTTGCATTTATTCCATTTATATTTATTTCAATAAAATCGATCCCGGTAATAATATAATTTATAAGAATCTCATACAAATTTAAGAATATGCTGATTATAGTAATGAAAAATAAAATAAATTTGCATTGTTTTTTCAATAAAAACCCCATAATAATTCCAAATATTAAGTTCGGAATTATAAATGAAACTGCTAATACTGGTTCATATAACATCAAAGAAAGCAATGTGCCTGACACCATGATTCCGATATGGCCTCTTATGTTAGAGCAATATGCATATATTACGATGGGAATAGGTGTTACTGCTCCCATTATGCTTTGTATTCCTCGATTATTAGCAGGGAATATAAAGTGTATAATCAAAAATACCGCTAACATAATAGCGGCAAAAGTTAGATCTCGCAGTCTATTATTTTTCTTCATAATGTAATACCTTTTTAGCCATAGTCAATAGCAATTTGCCTTTGACTATGGCTATTTTAGTTAACAACATTCTCCGGAAGCACATCCAGTACAACATATACAAGAATCACACAAAGCATCACAACAAGATTCGACAACGATTTCACTTTCGTTTTCGTTAGAATTGCTTGTCTGATTTTCGTACATATCGAGTAATTTTTCAGACTTACTCATGCTTTCACCTCTTTTTATTTGATATATATTTAAACTGCGTAAAACAGCAATTTAAAACAATATTAAACTTTGCTTTTTAAATTATCAAGCAATATTCTGTCAGGACTTTTATTATATAAGCCATTCGCTAAAACATTAAGTACACAACATAAAATAGCACAGTCGATAATTGCATTATTAAAATATAAATGAGCTAGCAAAGTAAAAACCAAAAATATAATATTACCATACACTCCGCCCATTATCATAAAATGCTTTTTCCCAAAAGGTACGCTATCATTTATAATTAAACTGCATTTCCCAGATAACAATCCTTTTTCTTCTAGTGATATATTAAATGGCTTAAAATTGATTTTAAAAATTCCTATTTTAAACCAGGATATGCGACATGCAAAAATGATTGCAAAGAACATATGCCCACATTCATGAATTATGTTTGTGATTATTGACAGCATTGGAAATGACAATATCATACTGCATAGGTTATATGCGCCTTTGTAATTCACTTCAATATAAATACTGCTGCAGAACATTAACAGAAATAAAATGTAGAACAGAATCTTTACCAATAGTAATCTTTTCATCATATTAAATCTTCGTTAGAACCTTATACAGAGCAGTAATAAACCATTTCGAATAGTTGTTTGGGTGTTTCTTAATGTCATATGTCAAGTCCTCGATTGACACCCAATGTATCTCACTAACTTCATCACAATTAAAGGGAATGTTTTTTGAACTGTCATATTGTCCTAAGAATATATGATCAAGCTCATATTCTGCCAGACCGTTTTCAAATTCTGCAAAATATATAAAACTATCTACAAAATCCAGATTGCAAGTTATCCCTAATTCCTCATTGAGACGAACAGTTGCTTCTGATTTTATATCATTGCTTATGGGGTGGCTGCAACATGCGTTGGTTAATAGTCCGGATGAATGATATTTATTGTCTGCTCGCTTTTGGATAAGCATTTTTTCTTTGCCATCCATTATAAAAACAGAAAAGGCGCGATGTAACACCTTTTGCTGGTGGGCAGTAAGTTTATCAATAAAGCCAACAGGAGTATCATCAAAGGTTACTTCCAATACCTGTTTATTCATGCTTTCACTCCTCATCTAGATATAGCTTCTTTTGTAACTAATACCGCAGGGTTATAAGAGATAACCTCTTTTACGATATTTGCCAAAACAGGATTAAAATCACTAAGGTTTGTATTAGTAGTTATTATATCCTGTATGGCATTAGAAATATATTTGTCAAGTTCTTTTACAATTTTGCAGTAAGCTTTTGACATTCCATATGTATTTACACAAGCACAGCAACCACCTTGACAAAAATTAAAGTGAGAACAATCTGCTATACAACTTTTTCTTGTTTCTATCATCTTTTCCACTAATTTTGTGAAAACATCTCCCTGAAAGATTTCTGAAACCGATGAGAAATTTTTAAAATTACCCAACGCATATTTGCTATTTTGAGCTTGTGTACATAAATAAATTCTTCCATCATAATCAATGTTTAAAGTTCTGCCTAAACAAGAACTGTTAATACATTCTTTTTCTGCTGCAACTTTGTAGATGTTACGAATGTGATCGACAAACGGCTTTACAAAAATGCCGTTTTTATCTTTTAACCAAAAATCAAATAACTCCTTTAGTTTAACTAAATAGCCCTCAGTTTCTCTCTCGTTGAACTGTTGCGAATAAATAAAATTCTGCTTAAACCTTAAATTAGAGCAAAACCCTTTTGCTAGATTATATATTTTTGTTATATCACCATTGCATGTGTCAACTACAGAAATTATATCAACTTTATAATTTGTTTCTGTATTCGATAACACATTTGATAACACCATATCATCATCAAACTCTGTCTCTAATGTGAATTTATTTTTCTTGCAGAAATTTTTTAACCTTTTATCAGGAAGTCTGTTAATTATGCGGAGTGTGTTATGTATTGTGACTCCTTTTGCCCTTGTAATTCTTTTTTGATAAAGATTTACCCGTTTCAAAAAAGGTATTCTTTTATATTCTGAACTGCAAATCCACACAAAATTTATGTATTGATATTCTTCCGAAACAATACTGATAATGTACTGCAATAACCCATCATCAATAATATAATCTTTGCAAGGATTTTCGTTATTTTCAGAAATTGAAATACTGATACTTTTCATACTCATAATTTATATACAACAAATTGCTGACAGACCATCACATGCTTGATCGCAACCTGCGGAACCTGCATCCCATCCAGGACCAATGGAACAACAACTTGTGCAGAAACTGCAAGTACCACAAAACATATCCTTTAATCCGCAAAGCCATATACCAAGTTTTCCTGTAAAGCAAGCAATAACACCAATTATTGCAATGATGCAACCGAAACAACTGCAACAATTGCCACCAGTATCTTCGCCGCCTCTGCCAAACATGCTTCCAATCCACGCTCCAACCCAAAAGTCATCCGAGCTAAGTAGTATATTAGAGTCCCTTGTCTGCCCATAATATTCACTTAAAATAGTGCTTGAATTTGTCATACTTCCTCCTAATCATACTTTATATGCAACAAATTGTGCAGCAACCTTCTTCAAACGTATCGCAATTACAACTGCACAAACCACAAAGTAAATCCCAAAGTCCGCCAAGGAATACACCGAATTTTCCGCCGAAGCATGCCAAGCAGCCTATACAGCCTATTATAAGGCACAAGCAACTCGGACAGCCATCACAACCATCATCAAAACTGCCACTTCCGCCCAATCTACTTCCTAACCATGCACCCAGCCAAAAATCATCAGAACTGAGTAATACATTAGCTCCTTTTGTTTGTCTATAATATTCATTTAACATAGTATTTGAAACAGTCATATTTTCCTCCTAGTACATTACTTTGAAAAAATATGTCCGACTTTTTGAGGCATTACTCTATGTATCATTTCATCAAGAAATATTCTTTCATTTTCATTTAAATTCATCTCTTTAAGAGCACAATTCATTTGTTCAACAATCTTAAAATAAAATTCAGCAATTTCT
>JAZNWH010000063.1:0-4658 GCA_045593265.1 Clostridia bacterium
ATATTTGAATATCAAGGCTAAAATGCACGCTAAAGCGGCCTTGACATTCAAATATATTCATGATTTTTTACAATTAAGCGATCAGAGGCAAGGTAATCGATAAGAACGTAAAATACATATTGTGATTCTATCCAGATAATAATAACAATATCATTGATACAAGTTAGATGAATTTATCAAATATTTAACAGTAAGAATGTTTTTTAATGTAGTTTGAATACTAAATACATCAATATACGTATAACTGCTAATGATATTTTGATATGTTTATAAACTGATTATATCATATATTGTACAAAACGTCAACATGTAACATTGATAAAAATTAACAGATCGTGTGTTTCAAACAAAAAATTATCGCTAGAGATTTTACGTCTCAAGTGAGAATACAAAAAAACTTGCATTTTGTTCTTAAATTGCAGGTGACATAATGGTCATCCCTACTCAAAGCAACATGAAATAGCTTGTTGTAGTGGGCGAGCAACGCTCACCTCTAAATAAAATATGACTTTTTCTATAGACTGACTTGTGGTTTTATGTCACGATTTTATTGTACTAATTGTTTGACTTTTTGATACAAATATGTTATAATTTAAGTGAATTATTTAATGTGCTTGTAATGGATTCAATAGATAATAGGTAATGTAGAATTGAAAAATTTCTAAATATGTTAGAAATTGTAAAATCATTATTTTATATTTTGGGCATTATTATGAGGAGAGTGCGACTAAAATGTTTTAAAATGGCGTAAATAATAGATAAAATTAAGATGAATAAATATGACTAATACTTCGTAAAGTCTAAATCTTGAAAGAAAAATCATAGTATTGTGTAAGTTCTTGAATATGAGCTGGAAGATGACATTCAAGTTTTAGGATTAACGAAGTACTAATTCAATGCGAAATTTCGCTCGTGTTCCGACTTTTAGAGGTATCCGATAGAAATTTAAACCAGGTATTTACCGCAAGTTATTATTTTTGTTTATGTTTATGGTTATATTTTGGATTGCCGCAAAGAATTTTTAAAAAAACGTTTGTTGCAATTGGAGACAGGAATGAAAAAGCGTTAATGTAGTAGTACTTCGTTAATGCCGAAACTTGAATTTTATCTTGTAAATTATATTCAAGCTTTCACGCAATACTATACTTTTTCTTTCAAGATTTAGACTTTACGGAGTAGTACTATTTTAAAATACAAATCTTAAGATTAAATTAAAAATTTTTAAGTAAGGAGATTATTATGAAAATTAATTTTAGTAGTATAAATAATTCCTATAATCAAAGTTCTACTCATCCAAGAGATGTTTTTATGGCTTTGCCAAATAAAAATAAAGATTACGCATATCCTCGTGATGTTCAAACTGAGGTATGGAATCAATGGTATGAGAATAGAACTGAAAAAAATAATATAATAAAAATGAATACTGGAAGCGGGAAAACAGTTGTTGGTTTGATGATTCTAAAAAGTTGCTTATTAGATAAAGTAGGTCCCGCAATTTATGTGGTGCCAGATAATTATCTTGTTAATCAAGTTATTAATGAAGCAAACCGATTAGGTGTTATTGCTACAAAGAGTGAAGAGGATTATCTGTTTAAAATAGGCAAAGCAATTCTTATTATCAATATACATAAGTTAGTTAATGGAAAAAGTATATTCGGTTTAAGAACAGGTGGAAATAACGTTCCAATTGGTAGCTTGATCTTAGATGATGTGCACGCTTGTATTGATATGATAAACCAGCAGTTTACATTATCTATTAGTTCGGCAGACGATGCGTATAACGATATTATCAATATTCTTAAAAGTTCAGTTGAAAATTATTCTAAACAATTGTATTTTGATATAATCCAAAGAAAAGATACCGCAATGAATATGATACTGCCATACTGGATTTGGCAAGATAAATGTATTGATATTTATAATCTACTTAAAGAAAAATACTCTGAAGCTGATTATGTACGTTTTAATTTGCCTTTAATATCTAGTGCTTTTAATGCTTGTAATTGCTGTATTTCAGCTACAAGCATAGAAATATCTCCAAAAGCTATTGATTTTTCGAAATTTGCGAGCTTTGAAAATGCTCAAAGACGTATTTATATGAGTGCGACATTAGCTGATGATAGCGTTTTTGTTTCAACAATTGGTCTGAAAAAAGAAGATATTACAAAAGTGATAACTCCTGAAAAAGCTAATGATATAGGTGAAAGACTAATGTTATTTCCTCAGTCATTGAATCCCATGATTGAGGAAAATGAAATTAGAGAGAAGATTAAAGAACTATCAGAAAGGTATAACGTAAGTGTGCTTGTAAATTCGTTTGCAAAGGCTGAACTTTGGAAACCTTACGCAGATCAATTATTGTCATCCCGTAATGAAAATATCGATAATGGAGTTCGCATTTTACGTGAAGGTAAAGAAACTTGTCTTACCGTATTTGTAAATAAATATGATGGCATTGATCTACCAGATGATATGTGTAGAATCCTTGTTATTGATGATCTTCCGAATTTGCAAAGTGAATATGATAAAATGCTATATAGTTTTGATCCTGATAATAAACAGCTTTTGAAACGACAAATTCAGAAGATCGAACAAGGGATGGGAAGAGGAGTTCGATCAAATAGTGACTACTGTGTAGTAATATTTATGGGTAATAAGTTATCTGATACACTTATTGCTATGCAGGGGAAAAGTTTTTTTAGTAACGCTACATTAGCTCAATTCAATCTTTCCGAAGAGATTTGGATACAGATTTTAAATGAAAACAATGCTCCATCTTTAGAAGAAATAATGAGTATAGCTGATTATTCTTTAAAGCGTGATGAAGAGTGGGTGAATATGTGTAGAGGTGCCTTATCTAATGTAACTTATGAACGAAGGATTTCTATTGATGAAGCAGTAACAGTACTAAGGAACGCTTTTGAAAATGCAAAATGCGAACAATTTAAGGCTGCGGCAGATGAAATAGATTTGTTCAAGAATAAGGTGGAAGGTAGTAGCAAGGGATATCTAATGCAGTTAGTTGCTGAATATACAAACTTTATTGATCCTATAAGGGCGCAGGATATTCAATTATCTGCAAAAAAGTTGAATACAAGCCTACTTACTCCAATTAGTGGATATCAGCATTCAAAATTGTTGAATACAAGTAAGCAGGCAGAATTTATTGAGAGTTTCTTGTCTAATAATAGGATTGAAAAGAACAAATTACTGATTAAAGTTAATTCAATTCTTGAAGGTCTATCATTCAATGTAGTAAGTGCAGCAACATTTGAAAAATCATTGAATGAGATAGCAAAATATATTGGATATGATTCATCTAGACCTGAAAAAGAAAGTGGCGAAGGGCCAGATAATTTATGGTGTTTAGGTAATGGCAATTATCTTGTAATTGAATGTAAGAATTGCACTACTACGAATACTATCTGTAAAAGTGATTGTGATCAACTTAGCGGATCTATTCAATGGTTTAAAACAGAATATAAAAGCAATGGTTTCGTATGCACTCCAATTATGATTCATAATAGTAATGTGTTTAATAATGATTGCTTTCCTGGTGAAGACGTTAGAATAATTACGCCTAAAAAACTTGATGAATTAAAACAAGCAATAAAGAACTTTACACAAACATTTGTAAATAGTTCACCAATTGATAATAAGAAAATAAAAGTATTGTTGTACTATTATAAACTTAATCCAGAATGTATAGTTAATACATATTCTGAATCTTTCAGAAAGAAGAGCTAAGTATTTGGAGTCGAAAACCCAATGTTTCGGGAAAAGAATCAGAGCAATGGTTTAAAAGCCTCGTAAAATAAAAATTTTTGTGAGTGAGCGTAAGTATAAAATAACACCCAGTCTATGAAAAAACTATCATCCGTGTATTATAAAATGTAAGCAACTCAAAGGGTAGAATTTAAACATATAAACTGTCTATAGAGTAAGCTGGAGAAAATCAGATACATAGGAAAAGAAAAATGGAAAAGTTAACGATAGCGATTAAAACGTTAAATGAGATTATGAGTTTCGTTTGTGTAGAAAAAATCCTGTAGGTAAAAATGGTACAGGGTGTTGTATTATTATCCTGAGTGATACTAGGACAATCTTGACAGGTACTATTTTGGCTAATTGAAGTGAAAGACAAAGATAATCAATCACGGAGTATGGCTTTTTGAAAAGTATAATAATTGAATCTGCTTGTTGTATTTCCTTTACTGGCAATGATACATCTTTCTTCATATTCAATTCCAGAATCATAGCAAAAGAAAATCATTTCTTAGTTGTTATTTATTTCAAGTGAATTTAAAGTCTATACCGAAAAGATAAATGATAAGTTTATTTGCTTTAAAAGCACTATCCACAACTTAAGCACGCAAAATACCCACAAAAAAAGTAATAAAAAATTTGTGTAAAATACCAATTGACAAAATGAGAAAGCCGATAAAATCGGAAGTAGATATCTATTTGATATACTTCCTGATTTTGAGGTGCATTAGAATGTTTTCGATGATAATTGCAATTGGTATTTCAGCATCAATTTTAAGAGCAAAAGCTACACTTGATGAAAGCCGTTTCAAGCCTGAGTATTTTACCAGAAATCGTAAAATGCCTTTTGAAAAGCTTCTGAAATTTATGCTTTCAATGAACAAAACTTCAAC
>JAZNWH010000064.1:0-10898 GCA_045593265.1 Clostridia bacterium
TTCTTGTGTGTCTCTCCATAGTGGCATACCTGCTACCATAGGACACTTACATTTTCTATCATCACAAACTGCGTGATACCTTTTCGGCAAACCTTTATCAATAGATTCTTGAATATGTGCCTTGCTCCCACAAAACGGACAAGGCAACAATTCAGCCATTATGTATCTCTCCTTTCTCCACTCGGACAATAACCGTCAATATCTGTTACTTTGTTTTTTATATTACAGTAACAAGCTCTTCTTTCTTCTCCATCAACTGTCTTTGAAAAAACAGCCACTTTACCGTGCTTACACTTTTCACACCTAACCACTTCCACAAAGTCAGCTTTGTTTTTGAAATCTTCACAAAAATTTTCCACATTATCTAAATCCCGATATTCGGTCTTGTTAAAAATAATGGTGTCAGTTCTGCTAATACATAATTCTCCGTGTATACAATCGTTACAAGTCATTCTGCATTACCTCCGTCCATTTTTGCACCACAATTACAATAAGGTTCTTTATTATTTTCAATTCTACCACATAAAGAACATTTATAAGAAATATATTCTTGAAGTATAGGTTCTCCATTATCGTCATATTTCATAGGGTGTACTAAATAAGATTCACCCTTCTCCTCTATCCATTCTCCGTGCTTCACTTCCACAACATCTGCGGTGGGTTCAGCTTCAATCAAGTCTAAAACAACACCTTGCAGAAGATTGCCCTCAAATTCAAAACCTTGTCTATTAAAAGCTGAACATCTTTGAATTTTTTCAGCGAACTTCTTTCTGTTAATATAAGCCATCATCCCTCACCGCCTTCAAAATCCGTATTTCATTACAAAGTAAGTACAAACAATAATAGTTATAGATGTTATAATGTGGTGTATGAGTTTTGTTTGATATAGTTTCATTTCTGCACACCGCCTTTCATTATGGGTGTAACCAAAAGTCAATCACACCTATGACTATTGCTATAATAAAAACTACAAAAATAACATCACCTATCACTCAACACCGCCTTTCAATGCCTGTTCTGCTTCTTCTTTGGTGAAGAATACATAAACACCGACACTATCCGAAGAAAAACAACCGTCTTTGAAGTGCATTATCAACTCTCCCGTCCGCAACATTTGCACTGATGTTACTTTTCTACTACAAATTATTTCTTTTGTGTATATTTTCATATTGCCTATGAGCCATACCACATCTCCCACCTTACAAGGCGGTACAATTACACCATTCGAAAGAAGATAGTTTGCTTCTCGTGCAGGAACATCACAAGCATTACCATTTTCAAACTGACAACCTTTGCACTCTTGTTTATTAAAACGAGGGCAAGTTATTTCGGGTGCTTTGTTCATAGCTTTTAACAACTCTGTCAATCTATCTATCATTTCCGGACACCGCCTTTCAGCATTTCTTTTATGAACGGTTGGATATAACTTATAAAAACTTCTGCTATCTTCTTCTGTGATGCGGAATAATCCATACTGATATTTTCATATAGTTCGTAATCTTCTATATGTCTATCAAGAGAAGTATATTTTAGTTCTGCACGAACACTATCTACCACATCGTGAACAGAACGATTATTACAAGCACTTTCTATTTCCTCTAAATCAATGCCTATATCTTCAAGTTCATCGTCAGCACATTGTTCCAATAAGAATTTTATATTCTCGTAAGTTTCATCGTTATCAATGGTTTCTCTTGATGCAATTTTTTCAAGCAAGTAACTTGAATTTATTCTCGACATAAGTTTTAAGAAACTCTCGTGTTCGGGCGTTGGTGTCCAACCATAGCCGTAATTACCACAATCGGACATTATGTGCATATCGTAATTTTCTGTATCAAGAATAAATCTCGCCCACAGACAAGAGCCGTAATCTTTATCTTCTTTTTCCTGATGAAATTCAATAGTTATGATAGATGGTTTCTTAATTTCTACAGTTGCCACTATTCAACACCGCCTTTCACTTCTTCGACATAACACCAACTTTGAGGCGGTCTTTTTATCTGCCAACTGTTTTCTTCCTCTCGTGTCAACCAAGATACCGATTCTTTTGTTTCTGTATATCCTACTTTGTGATACTCACTCAACTCTTTCGGCTTGTCATATACTACAAGGTCTGATATGTGCCAACCATAGAATTTATTAAATCCTAAGCCCATATACTTTTTCAATTCCTCATATTTAACACAACTATCTTCGTAAAGGTCTGTGTGTTCATATGAAAAATCACAATCATTTGACCACTCTGTAAAGCCTGTTACATCTCCATCTTCATCATAACTAAGACTTGCGATACTCTCATAACAATCATCATCAACAAATTCACTTTCATAAGTTTGGATTCTATCACACACAAATTCGCCTATGACTTTCCCTCTGCCATTAAATAAACAACCGCCTGAACCTTTGTAAAGTCCTTTTGTTTCGTAGATATAACACTTAAAAGGCGTTTCGAGCTTCGGTTTTGTTTTCCTTATCTCAACACTTTTTTCATAAATCGGCTTTGTGCCTTTTTGTCCGATTATGTGTATAATTTTTTCACACCATTCAGGTTGTATGCTTATCAATACTGATTTCATTTCTCAATACTTCCTTTCTTACTTGCCTGTAACTCGCCACAAGCAACAAATTTAACTTGAAAACTGCTATTTCAAGCCTTTTCTTTACTTGATTGTTACTTGATAATAATCTACATCGAAATAGTTCATCCATATTTTTTCAGTTCTATGTAATCCCATTTGTGCTGTAGTAGTTTTTGCATCTGTATACCAATCACAAAGCATTTCGTTGTAAAGCTGATTATCATAACCGCTTAAAATTATCTTTGATTTGCTCTCTTTAAGAACTTTAAGCAATTCAATGTGCTTATCATCACTAAACTCGTGAGCGTACATATTTTTCTTTCGCAGGGATTGCAGATAAGGTGGATCGCAATATATAAGTGTGTCAGGATGGTTGTATCTTTTGATAAGCTCAATAGCATCTATATTTTCAATCTGTGCCTCTTTTAATCTTTTGCAACATTCCATTATAGTATCGGGAAGATAGTTCCACATTGTAGCACACCTCGGACCACCGTAGGTTTGAACATTACGCCAATGCTTTTTTGTACTATTTGTTGTGCCAAAAGATTGATGATACCGCACTAATGTCCGTCTTGCTCTTTCAACTGCATCACCTTCACTCATATCGTAGCATTCAATAAATTCTTCTCTTGAAAAAGGGGTAAGCTCCATAGCCTTCGCAAGTGCTTCAGGCTGTTCCCTACAAACTCTAAACAAATTTACAATATTTCCGTCTATATCGTTTATAGTTTCAATATAAGATGGCTCTTTATTGAAAAAAACAGCTCCACTTCCGAAGAATGGTTCACAGTACACTTTATGTTTAGGAAAATAGTTTATAATCCAATCGCTAATTCTCCATTTAGCGCCTGGATATTTTAATATGGCTTTCATAACATCCCCCTAAAATGGCAAATCGTCTTTACCAACTGCAGGAGTAACATCAATGAAGCCACTTTCGTCATTCTGTTTCTGCTCTGATACTGCTTCTTCGTTCTTTCCACCACAAAATGAAACTTCATCTGCTACAACCTCGGTTACATAATGCCTGTTACCTTCATTATCATCCCACACCCTGGTCTGAATAGAACCGCACAATGTAATCATCTGACCTTTTCGGAACCATTTGGAAACAAATTCTGCAGTGCTTCGCCACGCAACAACATTAATAAAATCCGCCTGCTTCTCGTCTTGTTTTTGAAATTTTCTGCCTACCGCCACCGTGAACGAAACAACCGCCACATTCGATGGTGTATATTTTAGTTCCGGGTCTTTAACCAATCGACCCATTAATACTACTTTGTTAAGCACGTCAAAACTCTCCTTCCTTATTCCGTATTGCTTCATGCAATACCCCATTTATCACTCGGTTTTTCCTTTTTCGTGAAAGAATACATTCTTTCACGAGGAGCCTTGCAAGGCTCTCAAAACTCATGATTTATCTCTCCTAAAATCTTAATAATCTTTACAGCACTTTCAAAAGTCATATTAGTTGTAACCTTTGAAAGTAAATCCTTCGCCTTACGCACAGTCATTTCTTCAGAAACCCTTTTTAACATATCATCCGTAGCCTGAAAAACTCTTAACTGTGCATTGCCCTCGGCCATACATCCTGTCTTCTTGAATTTGTTACTGCCCACAACAATATGCTTGTCCGTAACGCTATCAACCTTTTCTATATAGTTCCAGGGAAACAAATTACCAATGCTTACTATAATCTTGTCTCCCGGTTTTAAACTTTCAGTCCAATTCATAACTAACCTCCATAGTCTTCTTCGTACCATCTTTTTATAGTTTTAAAGTGATTCTGCACAACAACTTCCTTCTTTATAATGAAATTGGCAAGTCTTTCAAGATAATGATTAAGTACATTGAGAGGCATTATTCCCGAAAGCTCGTCCATCTGTTCGTCAGACAGAATAATGACCCCCTTGGTCAAACTGCCCTGACACACCGAAGGTTTTTTATAAAGGTCAGTGTCGTCGCACAGTACTACACTACTTTTGTTTTGTTTACTTTTGTTTTGTTTACTTTCCTTTGTGTCATTTATGTCAACATAAATCCCGTTTTCTGTTGCAGAAATCGGCATTTCTGCAACATTTATTTTAAAATCGGCAACAGAAACTAAGAGGTACTCGTCTTTCAGCTTTGAACGTACCCTGCGACTTGTTGCTTCAAAGTATCTTGCTTGAACTCCTTTTGAAGTTAAAATAGAATACTTTTTGTACATTTCTTCACTGAAAATACCTCTTCTGATACAGGCTGCTATTAATTCTGAAACAACACAACCACCCACACCGTTCTCCGATGCAAACAAAAGTGCCACCTCGTCTGTCCATTCACAGTAGTAACCATGCTCACCATATATTCTTTGATAGAGCATAACGACTAAGGCAAACCCTACAAGTCCAAACTCCGCCTTTATCAGTTTGATTTTAGTATCCATTACCGTATCTAAAGGAAAATAATCCAATCCTTCTTTTACGGTTCGTCCCATTTTATTTGTCCTTTACCTTCCAAATTTTGCACAGCTCCGGGGTTAATTTAATCCCGAAGATGTGATATTTCTCTTCAAAACTTTTTTGTCCTATTGTATGTGCTTCTGAATGCATCTTTCTGTTAAGAGGAAGCACTCTCATACCTGTGTGAATTATATCCTTGCGATCACGACCCATTCCTACTGCATCAACATGATGAAGCTCTGCCTTTTTACCTGTTATGCAACATTTTTTATTTTTAAGACAAACGTAAACATATCTTGCAATATCAGGACTTCTGTCAAGCAGATTATCTGAAGTAGGAACATCGTTTTCAATACAAAACTCTATCAAAAATTCAAGAAATTCTTTTGCTAAAGTCATGTTCACATCAGAAAGACTAAAATATTCACACCCTTTTTTAGCTATAAATTCATACTTGAGAATAGCTTTAATTTCATCAGGGACGTAACCGGTCCATAATGCAATATCTTTAAAAGTAGCGTAAATTTTACGTCTTTGTTCTGCAGATATCCTTCTTCCATCAAGCAAAGTAACTTCACACTCTGTTATACCTTGCTTTTCAAGAAGATAGTCGTTATCATATGGCACCACAACAGTAATATAGTTTCCGTCATAACTTTGTATGTACCCCGTAAGCATCAGCTCACACCCTTAATCATTTATGTAATTAAAAATTTTGGCGCATTGATTAATAAGAATACGCCTTTTAAAAAGGGATATCTTCATTAGCATTATCCATCAGTTCATTGCAAAAACGTATAACCCTTTTCTCTACCTCTTGTATAGTTCCGTTTTTTATACATCTGATCATATGTTCATTTGCATATGTAATAACTTTTTTCAAAGGCAAATATGCTCCTTGTTTTTGAGCTATAGTTTCGCCACTATCAGTTTCAATAGTTTCTGTTACAGCTGTAGCAATGGTGTTTCCGTGCATAGTTTCTACATATAGTAAATCATTCTTTTTCGGATTTAGATGCTCTGGAACTTCAAAGATAAACTCCTTGCAACAATTCGGATGTTTTGCATATATAATTTTCATTTTAAATTCCTCCCGTAAGTTTTAATAAGCTCTGTACACGTGTATACATGGGGAATAAGACCATAGGTAAAACCTTCAGGACTTCCACCCTTATACAACTCGCAACCTTCGATTAACTCTTTTTTCTTTACCATACTGAGAGGACTGCCTACCTGTCGTCTGAACATCTTCGGTTCATGATTGCACGGAATCCAAACATTTCCGTCATATACCCACTTCAACTGCTCACAGCACAGAGGGCAGCACTCCCATTGTTCTCGGTATTTATGAGTAAGCCATACTCGTTTTCTTTCAAAACGCATAATCTTCTTCTCTCTGTTCCCTGAATTCAGGCTTTAAAATGTAATATGGTTTAATCTCGGTAAGTTTCTTCGTGGACCTGCAATAATCACAGGTACCGCACCTTTTCGGCTTCCTGACACCTGATTTTACTTTCACAATCTCAATCAGATTCTTCTTAACCTTTTCAAGCTCTCCTATGTACGCCTGCCGGTGATTAAGTCTTATAATTTCCTTGTCGGGCACATCCTGTTTTGAAACGCAAAGAAGAAAGAAATCAGGAAGCTTTAAATCACCATCACAAAGCTTTTTATATGCTTCATCAAATGTGATACCATATTCATTCTGACATTCAATTAAGGAGTAAACAGCCGCGCGGAATAAATATCCGTATGATTCCACAAAGCTTACTCTTTCACCCTTTATCGGGTCATAGCTTGTCTCCCATATGTTTGCAACTGTTTTGTAGTCAACAATAAACCTTTTGTCGTGAATGTACTTGTCCATTTTCATTCGCCAGGGCACACCGAAGATTGTCCCGGTCATAAATAATTCATTTTGACCGCCCATATCAATAAAACGTTTCATCAACTCTTCATTTTCAACGGTTTCAATCATCTTGTCAGCCTTTTCAAATGGTGCATATTTACCTGTTACTACGGTCCTTGTAATCTTAGGCTGTGTTTTAGTTGCTTTTTGCACGACCTCTTCTTTTGTTTTAAAGATGTGTTCAAAGTTTTCATCACAAAACTTATCGTGTGCCTCAGGTGATTCAAAATACGAATGAAAGTAATTACCTACTAAAAATGCTTCCTTCGGTTCGTCAGTCCATCTGCCCTGTAATTTTGCCATTGCCTTTGCTTCACATTCTCCAAATGTCTGATACTGTGAGCAACTAAGATAATTTATGTCAGCTTCTCTTGAATAGTAATTATCATCGGTTAAAACAAAGCTCATTAATTATCGCCTTCCTTTTCGGCCTGCTTAATGCCAAGCTCTGCGTTAAGGTCATCAAGTTCTTTGCCCTCGTCAAGAGCAGGTAATTCCTCACTCTCAAAACCGAATGCAACATCAATTTTAACAAAACCGTCATTAATCGCTGTGTAAAGATGTCTCAGCTTTGTTATGTCCTCAGCAGAAATCTTGTCAAATTCAGTTTTGCCTACTATTGTACAAATGTGTTCTTCTGTGATGTCGGCTTTCAACTGCTGAAAAGCTTTTAATGTATTTGCTCGAACTTCTTCAATAGAACCACCCTTTAAAACATTTTCTTTTAAAGTAGCTTCGCAAATTTCCATTGCTTCATCAAAAATGTAACCGGGAATAACAGCTAAAATACAAGCTCTCTTTCTTCTTGCAGCATCATTGGCAACTCTTTCGTAAATATCTCTGCTGTCCTTTAACTCATAAGTGCCTTTTTTAGTATCTCTTAAATGCTTAACAGTAAAAATCTTTTCATCACGGTAGTTGCTTTCCAAATCCCATGCGTAGGTCTTAACCGTACTTTCGCCATTTCTCTGTTCAAGCTCTACCACACCGCTGTCAAAGTTCCCCCAATGACGGGCAACGACTTCAGCAAGCCTGATGCTCGGTCCCTTAACCTCGGATGTTCCTCTCTGATATGTATACACAGCAGCTTCCGCAAGAGCAGTCCTCTTACATTCACTTAATATCCTCTCCCTTGCAAGATTTTCGTCTCTCGGAAATTGCTTTGCTAAAAAAATCTTACCTTTGATTTCGGAGAGCTGTCTGCTTTCCTCTACCATTCCCATTTGATTGTTTGCAGGTGTCTGCATTAAATTAACTCCGTTCATAATATTCTTCCTCCTAATTTTCTTCTATTTCTTCAATATCTCCATCACCGCAGTAAGGACATGCATCAAACTCTTCATAAGGATGCTCTGAGCATTCATAATGCACCTCTCTTAGCAAAACGGGACTTTGAAATTCACTTCTGCAATTTAAACATTCGTACATCTTCTTTTGTCCTTTCCAATAAAACTTGACATTTCCGATGGCTTATGTTAAAATAGTTATGGGTTTGGGTCGCCTCTTGGCGGCTCTTTTTTTTATTTAACAATACCATCTAAAAAAATCTCCAATCTTGACTTGTATACAAGTCCGTACTTTTCGTATCTTGCTCGCTTTCTTGCTGTAACTTTATAGTGGATATGAACCAACGCATTTATAACGAAATCGCTCATACCTGCCATAAGCATACACAGTGTAAAAATTGCAAGTGTAATCATTGCTCTTTGGAATACAATCATAATAAGCTCCTTTCAGCTTCCTCTTTAGTGAGATAAGCGTCCTCATTCTTAAGAACAACTAATTTTACATATCTGTTTTCATACATATCCTTAAGCTGTTCATCAAAAGGCTTACTGTTCAGGCTGTGCATCGTAAGAATGATATGATTTTTTGATGTAGCCAAATACCGCCCGCTCTTAACTTGACCCAATTCAACGAAGAAAACTTCATCACCCACATTGCAAGGCTCCGTTACCACACCCTGCTCCATAAGATACTGTGCCAAAGCTTCATCATATGTGGTCGGCTTTTCAGATGACATCTTGATATAATCGTCAACTACCTTGTAAAGCTCGAACTCTGACAGCTCTCTCGTATACTGTCCGTGAAACTCTAATCTTCCATCCTTCTTAATAACTACCTCGTGAGTTAAATCAAACTGCTCTACTACATAACCCTTGTAACTATACTGCTTCATTTTCCATTACTCCTTCATCTTCAAATTTTTCAATTTTCCTGTACCTTATCATACTTTCCTTCGGAATCTGATAGTATTCAAGATAATCCTGAATGTGTAATTTACCCTGAATCTGTAACCTGTCGCCCTGAACTCGTTTAATCTCCTTCATCTTCTGACAAGCCATTGAATCACAAATGTCCAAAAGCTTTCCCAGGTCCTTGTACGATATTGCTTCTTTTGACAAAATCTTTTCTCTTTCCTCGTATGTCATATTCTCAACTCCTTTCTTGTAATACTTTCCAAATTATGATATAATCACCCTGAAAGCGAGGTGATGATATTGAATAATTTATCTGCGTTCAATAATGTTCTATCCGTAGATTCACACAAATACGCATCTTATTCCTACCAAGTTATTATGAAGCGTATTAAAGAATTCGAATCCGAACTTGACGATGAACACGAAGTCGCAATACAATTAGCATCATTTGGCAAGAGCATTGTATTAGCAGTTACCGACATCGGATATTCCAATCCATCAACTTTAGTTTTTTACGGATATGTAGACGGACAATATGCAACACTGATTCAGCATATGTCCCAGCTTAATTTCTTGCTTCTTTCTGCGAAAAAGCAGAACCCCGAAAAACCTGCCCGCCGAATTGGCTTTGAGCTTCCCAATGAAGATTAAGTGTATCAATTGAAATCGCAATACCCACTAATTCTTTAACAGTCTTAACCCGTTCTTCGGTTAAGTCTGTTTTTTCGTTTAACATTTTTAATGCTTCTTCAAGACATTTGTTCCCTATTTCGTGCCATATGTTTTCCATTATTTAACTCTCCTTTCTTTGTAAATCTGTTTCTATTTTTGAAACTCACAAGCTAAAAAAATTTCACTTAACTCTTTATTAAAAATTTCGCTCAGTTTTTTTGCTTCAATAATTGAAACTTTAATTTGCCCATTTTCTTTTTTAGAATAACTTGCTATTGATAGTCCTAATTGAGTCGCTACATCCTTCTGTTGTAGTCCAACTTCATTTCTTATTTGTTTCAGTGTTTTATTTTCCATTCATCATCCGCTCCTTTCTTGTAAAATATTTTATGTTGTGGTATAATCACTCTTGAAAGCGAGGTCATTGTCATGCGACAATTCAATTTTGATTTACTTATTTTAACTGAAAAACAAAAAGAGATATTCAAAAAATTTATGAATAACAACAGTGCTTTTTTAACCTATGAAGAGTATAATCTAATGGCTGATACTTCTCTTCTGAAACAGGCTATTTCCAATAAATCAACTTGGTTTGACCAAGATTTCAGCAAAGGCGGACTATGCACATTATCCCATCAAGGTGAAAAATACCGAACTTATTTAAAGAATAAAAAATCTATTAACAGATCTGATTTTATGAAATATTTTATATCCTTATTCATAAGCATAATAATTGGAATATGCACACTGATTGTTAATATATTATGTAAGTAAAGCAATAATTATCGCAACCGAACTAATAATTGATTGCGGCACCCAAGCCCACCACGGAAGTGGCTTTAATTTATTAACGGGAATTGCTAAATTATCTATTTTCCAGTAACTTTTTAGTGATTCAACAGCTCCCGCAATATTAACTAATTCTTTGAGAGACTTAACCCGTTCTTCGGTTAAGTCCGTTTCTTCGTTTAATGTTTTCGAAACCGCCTTCAGACATTTATACTCAATATCATCCAATAATGTTTCCATCTGCAGACATTTATATCCAGCATCTTCTAAATATTTTTCCATATTCATCCTCCTTATCAAAATA
>JAZNWH010000065.1:0-9034 GCA_045593265.1 Clostridia bacterium
AAGAATTTTAGGAACTGTGTTTTTGCGTTAATGTGAGGCAAAAACGCAGTAAATGCTGACGCATTTGCGAGTATTTTAACAATGCAGTAGCGTAAAAACACGTTCCCAAAACGGGTTCGGATATTAACGCAACTGCTTAAGCAAAATTATTGCACTAAAATAAAATTTATGATATAATTTATATATTAATTATTAGTTCTGTTAAGTAATATATCAGGAGGTGTACTATGAAAATTAAAGAGGTTATTAAATTACTCGATGCTCAGGTTCTCGCAGGTTCAGATTTTTTAGGTGATGAGGTGTTTTCTGCTTTTGGGTGCGATCTTATGAGTGATGTATTAGCGTTTGTAGACAATCATACATTATTATTAACAGGTCTTACAAATCTACAAGTGGTAAGAACTGCTGAAATGATGGATATGCGTGTAATTGTTTTCGTAAGAGGTAAGAAACCTGACAGTGAATTGTTGAAGCTAGCTGAAAAGAAGGATATGGTAATACTTGCTACCGAATTACCTATGTATCCATCTTGTGGCATTTTATATTCAAATGGATTGGGGAGGTAAACTTTTATGGGAAACTCCAATGTATTAAATATTCGTTATGATGTGATTCCCAAAGATTTTTCGAGAGCTGGAGAAGCCTCAAGTGCTTTAAAAAAAGTTTTAAGAAAGCTTGGTGTTCCTACTGAAATAATACGAAAGGTTTCCATACCAATGTACGAGGCTGAGATTAATATGGTTATTCACGCTAATGGTGGGTATATTGATGTTGAAATTACCCCTTCTAAAATTCATGTTAAATTGGTAGATAATGGTCCCGGTATTGCCGATTTAACTCTTGCAATGCAAGAAGGATATTCAACAGCCACAGACAGAGTTCGTGAACTTGGTTTCGGTGCAGGAATGGGATTACCAAACATAAAAAAATATTCTGACGATATGAAAATTACAACAGAAATTGGAAAAGGAACAACTGTAGATATTTTCGTTAATATTCCTGAGTAAGGAGGTAATCAACATATGATTAATATGAACAATTACAAACATGAACCTTATTTTCATTCTGTTCGTCTTGAAAGAGAATTGTGTAAAGGTTGTACAAGTTGCTTGAAAATGTGCCCTACCGAAGCTATCAGAGTAAGAAACGGAAAAGCAAAGATCATTAAAGAGAGATGTATTGATTGTGGAGAGTGCATAAGGGTATGTCCATCAAGAGCAAAAATTGCTGTTACAAACACGCTCGACGGCATTGAAAAATTCAAATATAAAATTGCACTTCCTGCACCTTCTTTTTATGGTCAGTTCAGAAATATTAAAGATATTGACATTATATTGACAGCTCTTAAAAAAATCGGATTTGATGATGTTTTCGAAGTAACTCTAGGTGCTGAAGTTATAACAAAAATTACTCGTGAACTTTTAAAAAGCGGAAAATTAAAAACTCCTGTTATTAATTCTGCTTGCCCTGCAGTTTTGAGGTTAATACAACAAAGATATCCTGATCTTATTGAAAACATCTTACCACTAAGAGCACCTGTTGAAATTGCTGCTCAAATGGCTAAAAATAATGCCATTGAACAGAATGGTTTTTCTTTCGATGAGGTAGGTGTATTCTTCATTTCACCGTGTGCAGCTAAAATGACCACTGTTATAAATCCTATCGGTTGTGAACATAGTCATATTGATGGTGTGTTGTCAATGAAAGATATTGTGAACGAGCTTGCTCCATTTATACATAAAATTACTGATATCGAAATCACAAGTGCTTCTACGTCTCACGGAATTGTTTGGGCTAACAATGGGGGAGAGGTAGGTGCTTTAAAGGAGTATAATTGCATTTCTGTTGACGGAATTCATAATGTTTACAAAATTCTTGAAGATGTTGAAGATGAAAAATTAAATGACATAGATTTCATTGAATGTTCTGCTTGTGTCGGAGGATGTGTCGGAGGACCTCTTACTGTTGAAAATTCTTATGTGGCAAAAGCAAAAATACGTGAACTTTCAAAAAAATACGATAAAAATATAAATGTTATTAATGATTACAATACAGATGTTTTCTTTGATAAAGAAATTGCTGAAACACCACTTCCTCAATTAGGAGCCAATATGAAGGAGACAATAGCACTTATAGATAAGATTAATTCTATTTACAACACATTACCTCAGCTGGACTGTGGCTCCTGTGGAGCACCAAGTTGTAATGCTCTTGCTGAAGATATTGTTAGAAATTTTGGAAAAGAATCAGATTGTATCATTAAACTTAAAGAAAAAATCAGGTTGATTTCAAATGAGATTAACGAATTGGATTAGGAGGACAATATGACTGTAAAAGATATAATTAACAAATTAAATCTTACAATTGTAACAAACGATAATGAATTGGACAGAAATGTAAATGGATGTTATATAGGTGATCTCCTCAGTTGGGTTATGTCAAATGCTCAGGCAGACAATATCTGGCTTACAATTATGTCAAATATAAACATAGTGGCAGTGGCTGCTCTTACAGATGTATCTTGTATTATATTATGCGAAGACGTTTCGCCTGATGATGATTGTGTTGTTAAAGCTAATGCTCAGGGTATTTGTATTTTAAAAACTTCTGATTCTGTTTATGAAACAGCTGTTAAATTAGGTAATTTACTATGAAGTTTTTTTATGATTTACATATACATTCAGCTCTTTCACCATGTGGTGATATGGATATGACTCCTAATAACATTGTTAATATGTGCATTTTAAAAGGTTTGGATTTTATTGCAGTTACAGACCACAACAGTGTACTTAATTTGCCTGCTATTATGGAATGTGCTCAAAACTCATCTTTAGTTGTTGTTCCAGGTATGGAAATCGAAACTGCTGAAGAAATACATATTTTATCTCTGTTTCCAACTATAGATGATGCTTTCAATGCTTATGGAATTCTAAAAAAACATTATTTGAATATAAAAAACAAACCTGATATATTTGGTTTTCAGGCGATAATGAATTCTGACGATATTATTACAGATTTCGAAAATGATTTGTTGGTAACAGCAACAAAGTTATCTCTCGAACAAGTAAAAAGAATGGTTGAAGACAATAATGGTATTGCTATACCTGCTCATATTGACAGAAATTCATATAGCATTATATCAAATTTAGGAACTATTCCTGAAATTGGGTTCACAACAATTGAACTATCTAAATCAGCTGATATTACTAAGTATAAAGAATTGAATATTAAAATTATTACTAACTCTGATGCGCACTATTTGGAAGACATATTTGAACCTGTTAACACTATTGATTTAGAAGAAAAATCGGCAAAATGTTTAATTTCACATTTAAAAGGATGAAATTATCAAATTTGTGAAAATATTTTACAAAAAGGTGTAGATTTTTGTAAAGTTTTATGGTATAATTTAAATGTTATATTGACGATATAAAAGGAGGTAACAAAATGGCAACTAAAAATGTCCCTGCTTTTAACGGAACAAAAGAGCAGGAAGCTAAACTTATGGAAGTTATCGAAAAGTACAAAGGCACCAACGGAGCTTTGATTCCTGTACTTCATGAGGCTCAGGAAATATATGGTTATTTACCTATTGAAGTACAAACGATGATTTCTGACGGATTAAATGTTCCAATTGCAGAAGTTTATGGTGTAGTTACATTCTATGCACAATTTTCTCTTTATCCAAAGGGTCAGTATCGCATAGCAGTTTGTTTGGGTACAGCTTGCTATGTAAAAGGTTCTGGCGATATACTGGATAAAATTAAAGAAAGACTCGGTATAGAAGTTGGCGAATGTACTCCTGATGGAAAATTCTCTATTGATGCAACAAGATGTATTGGTGCTTGCGGTCTTGCTCCTGTATTGACTGTTAACGATGAAGTTTACGGCAGACTCACTGTTGATGATGTAGATGGAATTTTAGACAAATATATGAATTAAATTATGAAAGAATTATCTTTGAATATTCTTGATATTGCTCAGAATTCAATTTCAGCAAATTCCACATTAATAAGAATTACAGTTAACGAAAATCCTGATAAGAATTTTCTTAAAATCATAATTGAAGATAACGGAAAAGGTATGAGTCCTGAATTTCTCAAAACGGTAACTGATCCTTTTTCAACCACTCGAAAGACACGAAAAGTCGGCATGGGTATTTCATTATTCAAACTTGTTGCTGAGCAATGTAATGGTAGTTTCCAAATTCATTCCGAATTAGGTAAAGGTACTATCGTTACAGCTGAGTTTGAATTAAATCATATTGACAGACCACCGATTGGATGTATAGAACAAACTATATCATCTTTAGTTTCGTGTAATGAGTCCATTGATTTTATTTATGAAAAAATGTTTAACGAACACAATTTTGTGTTTGATACAAGAGAAATCAAATGTATACTTGGTGGTGTATCTTTATCTGAACCTGATGTAATTTTATGGATACAAGAATATATAAGAGAAAATGAAAATAGTTTATTGGAGGAATAAAATATGAAAAGCTTAGCTGATCTTGAAGCAATCAGACAAAAAACTATCAATAAAGTTAACCTTCGTAATGAAACTGAAGGTGATACAAGAATTGTTGTTGGTATGGCTACATGTGGTATCGCTGCTGGTGCCAGACCTGTAATGCAAGCTTTTGTTGAAGAAATTCAAAAAAGAAATTTAAGCGGTGCTTTTGTATCACAGACAGGTTGTATTGGTTTATGTAAATATGAACCAATTGTCGAGGTTTATTTGCCCGGTAAAGAAAAAGTTACTTATGTGAATATGACTGCAGAAAAAGCTGTTAAGGTTGTAAATGATCATATTGTTAATGGCAATGTTATCACAGAATACACTATCGGTAACATTGAATAATTAATTTAAGGATTGGAGGATAAAAATGGAACTTGTTAGATCACATGTGCTCGTTTGTGGTGGTACAGGATGTTCTTCTTCTCATTCTGAACAAATTATAGATGAATTTGAAGCACAAATTAAAAAGAATGGCCTTGACAAAGAAGTTAAGGTTGTTAAAACGGGATGTTTTGGCTTATGTGCATTAGGTCCTGTAGTTATTGTTTATCCGGAAGGTTCTTTTTACAGTATGGTACAGGAAGAAGATGTTGCCGAAATTGTTGAACAGCATCTTTTAAAAGGTAAGATTGTAAAAAGACTTCTCTACAAAGAAACTATTGAAGAAGATAAGATTAAATCTCTTAATGAAGTTGATTTCTATAAAAAGCAAAAAAGAGTTGCTCTTCGTAACTGTGGTGTAATTGATCCTGAAAATATCGATGAATACATTGCTTATGACGGTTACAAAGCTCTCGGTAAAGTTTTAACTGAGATGACACCTGAACAGGTTGTTGAAACTATTAAAGCTTCCGGGCTCAGAGGTAGAGGAGGCGGTGGCTTCCCAACAGGTATTAAATGGGCTTTTGCTGCTGCTCAGCCTGAAGGACAGAAATATGTTCTCTGTAATGCTGACGAAGGCGACCCGGGTGCATTTATGGATCGTTCTATCTTGGAAGGCGACCCTCATAGTCTTATAGAAGCTATGGCAATTGCCGGTTATGCAATTGGTTCTAATCAGGGTTACGTTTATGTAAGAGCAGAATATCCTATAGCTGTTCATCGTCTTCAGGTTGCTATCAATCAGGCAAAAGAATATGGATTACTTGGTGAAAACATTTTCGATACAGGATTTTCATTCAATTTGGAATTAAGACTTGGTGCAGGAGCTTTCGTTTGCGGTGAAGAAACTGCTCTTATGACATCAATCGAAGGACATAGAGGCGAACCTCGTCCAAGACCACCATTTCCTGCTGTAAAAGGATTATGGGGAGTTCCAACAATTCTTAATAATGTTGAAACTTATGCAAACATTCCTGTAATTTTATTAGATGGTGTTGAAAGCTTCACATCTATCGGAACTGAAAAGAGTAAGGGTACTAAGGTATTTGCTCTTGGTGGTAAAATTAATAATACAGGTCTCGTAGAAGTTCCTATGGGTACTACACTTCGTGAGGTTGTTTACGAAATTGGTGGCGGTATTCCTAACGGAAAAACATTTAAAGCTGCCCAGACAGGCGGTCCTTCAGGTGGATGCATACCTGCAAGTCTTATTGATACTCCGATTGATTACGATTCTCTTATTGCCATAGGTTCAATGATGGGTTCAGGTGGTCTTATTGTAATGGATGAAGATACTTGTATGGTTGATATTGCTAAATTCTTCCTCGAATTCACAGTAGATGAATCATGTGGTAAGTGCGTACCATGTCGTATCGGTACCAGAAGATTACTTGAAATTCTTGATAGAATTACTTCAGGTAAGGGTACATTAGAAGATATCGACCAGTTAGAAGAGCTTTGTCTTTCTGTTAAAAGCAGTGCGCTTTGCGGTCTTGGACAAACTGCACCAAACCCAATTTTAAGTACTCTTAAATATTTCAGGGACGAATACGTTGAACACGTTGTGGATAAGAAATGTCGTGCTGGTGTATGTAAAGCATTACTTTCTTATAAGATTATTCCTGATAAATGTAAAGGTTGCAGTCTTTGTGCTAGAAATTGTCCTGTTAACGCAATCAGTGGTGAAATTAAGAATCCTTATGTAATAGATCAAGATAAATGTATCAAGTGCGGTGTTTGTATGAATAACTGTAAATTTGGTGCTATAGTAAAAGAATAATAGGAGAGGAGAGGAAATCAAATGAATAATGTTAATATTAAAATCAATGGTATTGAATTATCTGTACCAGCTGATTATACTGTACTTCAGGCAGCAAGAATGGCAAATATAGAAATTCCTACTCTCTGCTACCTTGAAGGTATTAACAAACTTGGCGCTTGTCGTCTTTGTGTTGTTGAAATCAAAGGTACACGAGCACTTCAGGCTGCTTGTGTTTATCCTGTCAACGAAGGTATGGAAGTGTTTACAAACACACCTGCTGTAAGAAGAGCAAGAAAAGCAAATCTTGAGCTCATTCTTTCAAATCATGATAGAAGCTGTTTATCATGTATAAGAAACAGAAATTGTGAACTTCAAAAGCTTGCTGAAGAATTTGGCATTGAAGATATTCCAATTAAAGGCGAAAATGATACAGTTCATGAAATAGATGATATTTCCACATCACTTGTAAGAAACAACAATAAATGTGTACTTTGTCGTCGTTGTGTAGCCGCTTGTGATAATCAGACTGTATCTGTAATTTCATGTATCAACAGAGGTTTTGACACAACTGTTGGATGTGCTTTCGAAAAATCAATTTCTGAGGTAGGATGTATCTATTGTGGTCAGTGTATTGTATCTTGTCCTACAGGTGCTTTAACTGAAAAGAGTTCAATTCCTCAGGTTATTAATGCAATTGATAACACTGAAAAACACGTTGTAGTACAGACTGCTCCTGCAGTAAGAGCGGCACTTGGTGAAGAATTTGGACTTCCGATGGGAACACCTGTAACTGGTAAAATGGTTGCTGCTCTTAAGAGATTAGGTTTTGATAAAGTATTTGATACTGATACTTCAGCTGACTTAACAATTATGGAAGAAGGAACTGAATTCATTGAAAGATTTACAAAACAGGAAAAGTTACCTCTTATAACCTCATGTAGTCCTGGTTGGGTTAAATTCTGCGAACACTATTATCCTGAATTTACTGACAATCTTTCTACCGCGAAATCTCCAATGGAAATGTTTGGTGCTGTAATTAAATCTTATTATGCAGAAAAGAACAACATTCCTAAAGAAAATATATATTCAGTTGCAATTATGCCTTGTACTTCAAAGAAATTCGAAGCGGCAAGACCTGAATTCTCAACAAATGGCGTTCAGGATATTGATGCTTCTCTTACAACAAGAGAGCTTGCAAGAATGATAAAACAGGCAGGTATTAACTTTAATGAACTTCCTGACGAAGAATTTGACGATCCATTTGGTACAGCTACAGGTGCAGGTGTAATCTTTGGTACCACAGGTGGTGTTATGGAGGCAGCAATTAGAACTGTATACGAAATTCTTGAAGGCAAATCATTAGAGAATCTTGAAATTGCTCCAATCAGAGGTATGGATGGTGTGAAAGAGGCTACACTTACAATAGCCGATAAAGAAGTTAAGGTTGCTGTATGCCATGGAACCAAGAATGCTCGTTATATCCTCGAAAAAGTTAAAGCAGGAGAGAAGTATGACTTTATAGAAATTATGGCATGTCCTGGTGGTTGTGTAAATGGTGGTGGTCAGCCTATCGTATCTGCTCAGGAAAGAGCAAAAGTAGATATAAGAGCTGAAAGAGCTAAAGCACTCTATGCAGAAGACAGAGCTTCTAAACTTAGAAAGTCTCATGAAAATCCTGCTATCAAGCTTTTATATAGTGAGTATTTAGAAAAACCATGTTCACATAAAGCTCATGAGCTTTTGCACACACACTATACAAAAAGAGACAAACATTAATAAAATTTATAAAAAACTATTGATTTTTTCTTAGTGTTGTGATATAATCTTACTGTTATGTAAGAAAGAGGTGATTTTAGTGAAAGAAGGAATACATCCAAATTATGCTACTGCAACAGTTAAATGTGCTTGCGGTGCAACCTTTGAGACAAGATCTACAAAACCTGAAATCAGCGTTGAAATTTGTTCAAAATGTCATCCGTTCTATACAGGTAAGCAGAAGCTTATCGATACAGGCGGTAGAGTTGATAAGTTCAGAAAGAGATATAATCTTCAGTCTAAATAATTATAATAACAGGAAGCGAAAGCTTCCTGTTTATTTTTGTAATAAAAACAACGAAAACTCCAAGACTCTTGGAGTTTTCTTTAAAATATAGTAATTTTAAGAACAGGTAGTATAGGTAAATCTTTTAATTATCAATGCTAGAAAATTACATATTATCATTTAATGCTAATTAACAATGTTTAAATATATTATATAAATAAAGAATTATTTTAAGTATAGTCATTTAATAATTTTCTAATATTATCACAAATTAAAAACAAATTTGTTTACATAAACCATCTCATAAATATTAAGTTTAATAATAAGTC
>JAZNWH010000066.1:0-2094 GCA_045593265.1 Clostridia bacterium
AAATAGCTGTTTTTCATCGTTGTCGGTCTTATAATACGAAAGTATTACTGCGACCTGTCGCCTTGAAAAATCAACAATTTTATCTTGCTTTAGGTTCGAAGAATTTTCGGAACTGTGTTTTGGCGTTAATGTGAGGCAAAAACGCAGTAAATGCTGACGCATTTGCGAGTATTTTAACGATACAGTAGCGTAAAAACACGTTCCCAAAACGGGTTCGGATATTGACACAACTGCTTAAGGCACATATAACTAATTTTCTCAGTCTTCATCCTTTTCGATTTCGTTGAAGCCGAGTTCGATTTCGGTATCTCTTCCAAACATAGAAACAGAAACCTTAACCTTTTTGGTTTCCATATTGATTTCTTCCACAAAGCCGATGAAATCTCTGAAAGAGTCGTTAAGAATTTTAACGCAATCACCGACTTCATAGTCAACTGAATAAACCTTCTGTTCAAATCCGAGTTTTTCAACTTCGCTTTCTGTAAGCGGAACAGGCTTTGAGCCGGGACCTACGAAACCTGTACATCCTCTTGTGTTACGAACGATGTACCAGCTGAAATCTGTCATGACCATTTTAATCATAACATAACCCGGTAAAACTTTTTTCATGGAGCTTTTTTCTTCTCCGTCTTTAATTTCAACAACTTCCTCCATCGGTATTCTTATATCGTAAAATAAATGCTGGAGATTGTTGTTTTCAATTGTCTTTTCAAGATTAACCTTGACTTTGTTTTCATAACCGGAATAAGTGTGAACAACGTACCATTTTGCTTCCTGAGCCATAATAACCTCCTAATAATAATTCTTGGGACAAAACTGTCAAAAGAAATTATTTAAGAAGATTTACAACCCAGCTGAAGAGACCGCCGAATATGAAATCAAGTACAAACACCAAAATTGCAAGTACAATAACAAAACCGATAACAACGCCGGTGTTTTTTGCAACTTCTTTTCTGCTTGGCCAAACGATTTTTTTGAATTCGCCTTTAGTAGACTTTAAAAATCCGCCAATCTTAGAAGATTTCTTTTCTGTATTTTCGCTCATTACTAAACCTCCCTGTAAAAATCGGTTTTAAAACAATTATTTTGTTTCCTTGTGAGCAGTATGCTTTTTGCAAAATCTGCAATACTTGTTAACTTCAAGTCTGTCAGGTGTGTTCTTTTTGTTTTTCATTGTGTCATAGTTTCTCTGCTTACATTCTGTGCAAGCAAGTGTAATTTTTGTACGCATAATATACCTCCTGTTTGTTAAGGCATCACCGTGGAAATTACATTATAATTTGCCGTCAGAAACTGCCTAATTTTAGCTTTATATTTATAAAATAAAGACAACAATATTAAACCTGTTATGTCAAAAAATAACACGGTTACACTAAAATATACCATAACAACAGGGGTTTGTCAAGTATTTTTACAAAAAAATATTAGGGATTTGCAAACATGTCATTGAATGTCATATATGGTTTGTGCTATAACAGATTTGCAGAGGAGAATTTAACAGTTAGGAAAGGAAACAATTTATGAAAAGAAAAATAATTGCAGGCAAGGAATTCTGCACTTATGTAAAGACGCCCCTTATAGCTGACGATGTTCATGCGTATAATGTTATATGGGATACGGGTGTTACAGATAAAAATGCAGGTATGGTTATTACTGCTAAAAGAAACGACGGTGTTACAGTTACGGATTATTCCGTTACCGATAAACAGGGTCGGGGAGAATACACCCTTGCAGGAAATATGTATTCTGTAACAGGACCTCTTGAAATAAGGCTCAGTCTGGTCTGGGAAACGACAACGCTTACCGAAAAGGTGCTGATTTTTGAGGTAATCGAAGGTAGCGGAAATGAGAAAATCGAGTCTGAGGATAATGTTCCTATATTGAATACTATTCTTGCAAAAGCAACGGAGGCAGTAGAAAAAACTTCAAATATTCCTACAAAGCTTTCTCAGTTTGAGAATGATGGAAATTTTGTTCAGGATGAAAAATATGTGCATACAGATAACAATTACACAGCTGAGGAAAAAGAAAAGCTTAAAAACATAGCAACAAATGCTCAGGTAAATGTTATAGAAAAGGTAAAGGTAAACGGAA
>JAZNWH010000067.1:0-2558 GCA_045593265.1 Clostridia bacterium
CAAGCCAAACAACCTTCTTGTCTGATGACTTGAGTTCCGGATACAACGATTCAATGACTGAAGTCGTTACTGGGACAGCTCCTATTTCCTTTAATTGTCTATTCATGTCGCAAATATAGTAAGATTTTGAACAATAAAAGATGCATTTCTTCCTTTTCTGTTCAAATATTATCTATTTTTACATTTTCCAGACGAAATAAAGCTTCTTTTTCACCGAATCCACACAATTATGATATGATTATTCACATTTTTCAAATTCTTCTTCATTGAATAACTACAAACTACAAAAAAAATGTTATCTGATATAAATGATACAAGCAGGGATTAATGGTAACACGTACGATAATATGAACCCCAAAACTTTGAGTGCCCCCCCAAATGGACCCTAAAGTGAACCTCAAAACAATGAAAATGATACGCTAGATAATTAAGATGCTAGACATTATAGCGAAAAGTAGACAGAAAAGTGGACAGAAAATTCAGAATGACACCCAAAATGACAGTCAAAGTGACTCCTAAAATGACACCCAAAAGACAAAGAATGATACTCAAGGTTAAGGAAATGACTCAAGAAGCAAAGGATGACACCAAGAATGGTGAATATGACACCAAAAATGACACCAATAATTGATGAATGAAACCCTATGTTCTTGAAGTAAACTTCTTAAATGATAGTATGGGGTTCAATAAACGACTGCTTTGGAAAAGAAAAATAAAATGGTATACCATACCTCTGAAATCCTAAATCTCTCTTCTTTTGAGAAGTAAAAAGAGTATGTTCTGGCACTTTTCAGAAACTCTTATTAAAAGGTAGACGGATATAAAGAAACACATAACATCTGCAAATGAGAGGAACAAAGCCCATTGTAAAAGAGTGTAAAGCCACTGCTATAACAGACCTCTTAAATTTGGCGATAAAGACAGTTTAGTTTACTCCTATTCTATATATACATTGGACTAAACTAAACCACTAAATTTAATAGCTATTGCAGGTGCAATTTCACCTCCAATTAAAGGCCATTTTACCATGCAACGAAATGCAAATATGCTAAAAATTCTAAAAAAAGTGCGTTTTTGCAGATTTTATTGGTTTCTTTGCAAAAATGCAGTCCCCAGTCTGTCCCCCGAACGAACTTTTTCCCTTCAATAAAACTTTAGAATTCACTATATATCAAATGCTTACAAGGCTATAAATGGGCGTAAAAAAAATATTTTGCATCGGAAAATAAAATGTATAATCCTGATTATCAACACTTTACAATTCCTCTAATGACAATTATAAAATTTCGCAGAATAAGCATATACCTTATTGGTAATCAATGAGATACGCTCTTATTTTAATATAATTTACGTTATCATAAAAATTCAATTTTGTCCCCCGGTTGTGCCCCAGGCACTCGAGGGACGTAATTTTTTTGTCCCTTCTTGTCCCTCGGGCACTTCGGGGGACAAAAAACAGCTATTTTTAGGGCTTAAAACACAAGATTACAAAATATACAACTAAAAAGCAAATGATTATATCAGCAAATTGATGGACACATTTGCATTTGACACATGTTTTTTTGTAAAATTCTTGTCCCCCGATAATACATTCTGAAAATGTTGTCCAACATCTTCTCGGTTTGCATGTAATGTAGTTACTTACAACGTGTTCAAATCACATTTTTAAGGGCATTCAGAGATGATTTAGGGGAAAATTGCCGTAACTTTGCATAGATTTAATTAAGTGTAAAGATATGAAGAAGGGTATAAAATATTTCTTATTTTTTGTTTTCAGCATTCTATGGCTTTTAGGTTTAACCGTTTTATTATCCAGAACTATATTTAAAGATAAATTGATTGAATATGCAATCAAGCTTAATCAGAGTGAGCAGAAACAGATTAAATCTTATTATGTATCAGAAATACCTGTTGAACCAGAATACTTTGCTGAGGATTTCAAAAGTATACATGATATAGTTTCAGAAAAATGCCTATTGTGTGAACACAAAGGATATGACATGGATTCCCTTTACTATTCATTTGCCAATCGAATAGCAAATGAGTCTATGACAAAAGCCGATTATGGATTACTACTTCGCGAATATTTTGCAGCATTAAATATAGGTCATGCAGGAGTAATGCTCACACTTCATTCTACAGAATGTTATCCGACAATTGTAGAGAATAGATTGTTTATAGACAAGCCTAACGACCATTTTACCAATAATGGATTCTCCGACAAAGATGAAATAATAGCAATAAATAACACTCCTATCGACCGATATATACAAATATTGCTGTCCGATAAAACTCGTATCGTTCCACAGATATGTGCTCGGCTATCGTTCTGTCGATAGCCGAGTTCCTTTTTTCATATCCAAGCCCCTCTATCCAAACAATAATAGCTGCACCATGAACCTTTGTTCAGTTTTGGCCAGTATATCTTCCCAATCCTTCTCGGGGAAATTGAACAGGCTATAGAAATCAACATAATCCATTAACGTGATTCTGACCATGGTCGCTAATCCAGAGAAACTCCAAGGCCGTTGCAACTGCTTCTGCATCACCATAAGAAG
>JAZNWH010000068.1:0-19616 GCA_045593265.1 Clostridia bacterium
TGCATAATCAGCTAATTCTTTATAATCTTTTTTACCGAGTGAAATTATGTTTTCTCTTGAATATTTTTCAAGATCTATATTACAATCTCCGATTAACACGAAAACCCAATCTTTATTTCTGTCAGCAGCCTCTGCTACCAACTGTAAATCGAACCATATGCTTATAAGCCCGTAATAGCCTATTATTTTCCTGCCTGATGAAATAATATTTTTCATCTCCCTAGGAACAACATCATCGTGAAGATTCACAAGAAAATCATCCACATTAACCCCATTAGGCAAATAAACTGCATCTTCTCTTTTAACAGCATATCTTTTAAGTTCAACTGCTACATATGTTACAAGATCTGCTTTATTTATAATTTCTCTGTGTTTTGATTCATAATTGTCGTCGTAGCAAGCAAAAATATCTATTTTGTCAAGTATATGATACCACAGACGTTTTTTCTCCAATTTCTCAATCCATCCCATAGAACATGCCCATGTGCAGAAAATAATAGGATTTTTATCATAAACGCTTGCTATCATATCACTTTCGCACATAACATAAAGATTTTTCTCTACTTCTCTTAAAATATGTCCGAGATTGTTATTCTCAGCAAATATACATATATAACCCTGTTTTGCCAGCTCGCGTAATAAATGCTGAGGGGTCTGCGCAGTTTGCCAATGTATAATATGAGGATAAGCGACTATACCTTTACAATCCGACTCATTCAGAATATCACGCATTTTTTTTACTTCGGGGGCAAATTCTCGACTAAGCACAATCCGGTAATCATCTGCTTTTTCCGTGTATGCACGTTCAAAGGCACCTATGCATTCATCACGATTTGCAAGAACATTGGCTATGCCGTAAAGAGGACTGTATTCTGTTTTAACCCCGTTTTTTCCCTTGAAATGATTAAAAAACCATTTAAAAAATTCCTTTTTATCTTTAAAATTTCCTTTTACCAACTGTTTTTTTGTTCTTTCAAGAAAATGTATAAATTTAATTCCCTTAGTACGTGAAGCTTTTTCATACTCATACGTAATTGCATCAATTACGTTCTGCTGTTGTCTTATCTTTTTTTTCAACTCAGTTTCTCGTTTTTCTACGGATTCTTTTAACTTGTCATATTTGTTATCTGACTGATTTTTTAATTCTTTCGTTTCGCCTTGAAATTCGTAGTTTTCGTTATTAGATTTTTCTATTTCCTTCCACCACGTTTCATTATCAAGATACCACTTTATGGTTTTCTTAATTCCGTCTTCAAAACTAACCTGTGGTTTCCAACCAAGTTCGTTTTGTATTTTAGAAGAATCTATTGCATAACGAAGGTCATGACCTTTACGGTCTGTTACATACGTTATTAAATCTTCAGATGCACCAAGTTCCTTGATAATAGTTTTAACAATAAAGATATTTGTTCTTTCATTATTGCCACCTACATTATAAACCTCTCCTGCTTTTCCGTTTCTTACAATCAAATCAATAGCACTGCAATGGTCTGTAACGTAGAGCCAATCGCGAACATTTTCGCCTTTTCCGTAAACAGGAAGACTCTTTTTATTTAATACATTGATAATCATAAGTGGTATTAATTTTTCAGGAAAATGGTATGGTCCGTAATTATTTGAACAGCGTGATATTGTTGCATTAAGACCAAATGTTCTGTGATATGCTGAAACTAACAAATCAGCAGATGCCTTTGATGCTGAATAAGGACTTGAAGTTTTAATTGGTGTAGTTTCAGTAAACAAAAGGTCAGGTCTGTCAAGAGGCAAATCTCCGTATACCTCATCTGTTGAAACCTGATGATATCTTTTTACTCCGTATTTAAGACAAGCATCCATTAAAACCTGCGTGCCTAAAATATTAGTTTTCAAGAACACTTCAGGATTTTCAATAGAACGGTCAACATGGCTTTCAGCAGCAAAATTTACAACTGCATCAAACTTTTCCTGCTCAAAAAGAGTATTTACTGCCTGTCTGTCAGTTATATCACCTTTAACAAACTTGAAATTCTTATTTTTAACTGCATCCTCTAATGTAGAATAATTTCCTGCATAAGTAAGTGCATCAATACATACAACTTCATCATTTGGATATTTTTCAAGTATATAATAAATAAAATTACTGCCAATAAAACCGGCACCGCCTGTTACCAATAATTTCATTTTCATTCCTCCAAAAGTCCGAGTATATATTTACCGTAATCAGTCATTTTTAATTCTTCACCCAATGACCTTAATTGCTTATCATCAATAAAACCTTTACGCCATGCAATTTCCTCAAGGCATGATATGTAATAGCCTTGTCTTTGCTGAACTGCTTCTACAAACATACTTGCCTTAAGCATTCCCTCAGGACTTCCCGTATCAAGCCAGGCAAGACCTCTGCCCATTAACTCTACCTTTAAATTTCCTGCATTAAGATAAAAATTATTAACAGCAGTTATTTCAAGCTCACCACGGGCAGACGGTTTAACATTTTTGGCAATTTCGATAACATTATTTGAATAAAAGTAAAGTCCGGGAACTGCAAACTTTGACTTTGGATGCTGTGGTTTCTCCTCAACAGAAAGAACATTTCCGTTTGTATCAAACTCAACAACACCAAAGGCTGTTGGATTGCTTACAGGATAACCGAAAATTACAGCTCCGTCCTTTTGTAAATTTTCGCAGGCATGCTTCAATGTATTAGAAAAGCTCTGCCCGTAAAAAACATTATCTCCCAAAATAAGACAAACATCATCTGAACCAATAAAATCCTCGCCTATTATAAATGCCTCCGCAAGTCCTTTAGGTTCAGCTTGTACAGCATAACTGATATTAATACCAAGCTTTTTCCCATCACCTAATAAATTCTCATAAGAAGCAATGTCAATAGGCGTTGAAATTACTAATATATCCTTTATACCTGTCAACATAAGTATTGACAACGGATAATAAATAAGGGGTTTATCATAAATAGGCAGAAGCTGTTTTGACACCGACTTTGTTATCGGATAAAGACGTGTTCCCTTTCCACCGGCCAGAATTATACCTTTCAAATAACTATGCCTCCTTTATATACCTTTCGCAAACCTCATCTGTCTTACCTAACATTTTTACTGTTCCCTTTTCAAGCCACAGAACACGTTCGCAAAGCCTTTCTATCTGTTCAATAGAATGAGAAACAATTATAACAGTTGTTCCGCCTGCCATCATATCATAAATTCTTTTTTCGCACTTTTCCTGAAATTTATAATCTCCCACCGAAAGAATTTCATCAACGATTAAAATATCAGGTCGTACTACTGTTGCAATAGCGAAACCGAGACGAGCGACCATGCCTGATGAAAAATTTTTAATAGGAACATCCAGAAAGTCTTTAAGTTCAGAAAATTCTACTATATCATCAAATTTTTCCTTTATATAATCTTTGGTATATCCAAGAACATATCCATTCAGAAATATATTTTCTCTTGCGGTCAAATCATGATCAAAACCTGCTCCAAGCTCAATTAAAGGTGATATAGTTCCTTTTATAGAAACCTCTCCTTCAGTAGGTTTAAGTATACCCGAAATAACTTTTAACAGTGTGCTTTTACCTGCACCGTTCAATCCTACTATACCAAACACTTCGCCCTTCTTAACTTCAAAAGAAACCTCTTTCAAGGCGATGAACTCCGTAAACATAAGCTGACGTTTTAAAAGCTTAACAAAATATTCTTTTATACTGTCCACCTTTTCTTTGGACATATTAAATTTCATAGTAACATTTTTAACGGAAATTGCAATGTTTTCCATAATTACCTGATCTCCTAAATATATAAAATAAATTTGTCCTGACTCTTTTTAAAGAAAATCGCTCCGAATATAAGCATCAAAACTGAAAATCCTATGCATACCAGATTTGAACGCAAATCGGGAATATGATTTCCCATCACCAATGCTCTGAAATATAATATATAATGGTAAAGCGGATTAAAGCTCATCACCTTAACCATAAAATCAGGAAGCATTTCCATGGGATAAAATATAGGAGTAAGATACATCCATGCTGTAGTAAATACTCCGTACAAATGCTCAATGTCTCTGAAAAATACTGTTGCCGATGCCAAAAACAAACTAAGTCCCACAGTAAACACAAAAATATATAGCATAGGTATTAAAAACAGAAAAAATGATCCTGTTATCGGCACTCTTAAAATAAGCATAACTATAATAGTCGCCACAAAAGAAAGAAGCATATTGATAAAACTGAAAATGCATTTTTCCAACGGAAAAATGTATTTAGGAATATACACCTTTTTAATAAGTGCTGCCGAACCTGTTATAGACTTCATAGACATATTTGTTGCATCTGTAAGAAATGAGAAAAAAAGATAACCTGTTAAGTAATAAATCGGAAAATTTTCTATATTGCTCTTAAAAACATTCTGAAATACTGCTGTTATTACCATCATCATAAGTAGTGGATTAAGTATACTCCATCCAAAGCCTAAAACTGAACGACGATACTTTACCTTCAAATCTTTTTTAACAAGGTCAAAAAGCAGATATCTGTATTTATATAAATTCTGAAAATTTTCTTTCATAAATAAAACCTCATAAATTAAATTTACATATACACATTTTACCACAAAACCACTAAAAAAACAAGTATCCCATAATGGTAACTGTTCTTATGGACATAAACAAAAACATTCAAAGTAGCGTAATTAAGCTTTTTTAAGGCTTTTATTTGTCGATATGTTTTTATAAGTAACTCACTTATAAAAACTCGATATATTTGTCTTGTGGCAAATTCGATATAATTTCCTGTGGAAATTTCGATATGATATAAATTCTTTAATTATCGTTGCGAAGCAACATATCGAGTCATTTATGACATATCGAGCGTTTACACATATAGAAAATTTCGAAGAAATTTATATCGATGCGGAGTGTCCTTCAGAACACTCCGCAAAAGAATACCTGTTTTTTTATTAAAATGTTATTACACATCGGTTTATAGTAAAGCCTTTTGCAGAAAAATTATCTTCGTATTCGGTGTGAATATTGTCTTTTTCCCACTGGCTGTTATGGAGGTCAAAGGTAAGCTCACTTACCTTTGCACCAAAGTTTTCAAATTCTTCAAGAGAAAAGTCAAACAAAGGTCTGTTATCTGTTTTAAAGTGAACCTCTCCGTCCTGCTTTAAAATTTCCCTGTACTTTTCAAGGAAAGTTCTGTATGTAAGACGGCGTTTTGCCTGTCTTGATTTTTTCCAGGGGTCAGAAAAATTAAGATAAATTCTTGAAACCTCTCCCTTTTCGAAAATTTCCAAAAGGTCATTGGCATCACCACATATAAAACGTACATTTTTGATTTCAGTTCCGTTAATTTTCTCCATTGCAAGGATAATAACATCAATACATTTTTCCATGGCAACATAGTTTATATCAGGGTTGCGACGGGCAAGTTCCAAAATGAACGCACCCTTACCACAGCCGATTTCCACCTGAATTTCATTGTTATTCCCAAACAAAGTATTCCATTTCCCTTTGTATTCTTTTGGTTCTGTTACCGCAAGATGAATACAATTTTCAAAACGGGAATCTCTGTTTTTCTTTTTTCTCATTCTCATAAGTTATTTTCCTGCCTTATATCTTAAAGAATTGTCAAGTATTCTTTTTCTTATTCTTATGTTTTTAGGTGTTACCTCGATTAATTCATCATCTGAAATAAATTCAATTGCCTGTTCCAGGCTCAATATTTTTGGTGGGATAAGACGAAGTGCATCATCAGAGCCTGAAGCACGGGTGTTTGTAATATGCTTTTTCTTGCATACATTTACATTTATGTCCCCTGCCTTTGGTGATTGTCCCACAACCATACCCATATAAACAGGTGTTCCCGGTGTAATAAACAACGCACCTCTGTCCTGAGCATTGTAAAGACCGTAAGATACAGCTTCTCCTGTTTCAAAAGCTACCAGCGAGCCTGATTCACGGGTTATAATATCACCCTTATATGGTTCATATCCGTCAAATATTGAATTAAGTATACCTTCACCTTTAGTGTCGGTCAAAAATTCGTTTTTGTAACCGAAAAGACCTCTCGAAGGAATTAAAAATTCAAGTCTCATTCTTGATCCCTTAGGCTCCATCGAAACAAGCTCTGACTTTCTTGAACCTAATTTTTCCATTACTGCTCCTACACAGTCTTCCGGAACGTCTATTATTACTCTTTCAATAGGCTCGCAAGTTTTTCCATCTATTTCCCTGTACAGTACCTTAGGGGTGCTTACTGAAAATTCATATCCTTCTCTTCTCATAGTTTCAATAAGTATTGAAAGATGCATTTCTCCTCTTCCGCTTACTTTGAAAGCATCTGTCGAATCGGTATCGCTTATTCTCAGCGAAACATCTTTTAAAAGCTCACGGTAAAGTCTGTCTCTGAGCTGACGCGATGTTACAAATTTACCGTCCTGACCTGCAAAGGGGCTGTCATTTACTGCAAATGTCATTTCTACAGTAGGTTCGCTTATTTTTACAAAAGGAAGCGGGAAAGCTGAATTTGGTGAACAAAGAGTGTTTCCGATTGTAATATCACCTACACCCGAAAAGCATACTATATCACCCATTTTTGCTTCAGTTACATTCTGTCGATTTAAGCCCTCAATCTGATAAAGATTTACAACTCTGCTCTTATAAGGCTCACGACTATTGTGCCAATCGCAGATAACAACCTCCTGATTCTGTGAAATTGTACCTCTTTCTACTCTGCCTATACCTATTCTGCCCACATATTCATTGTAGTCAATTGAAGAAACAAGAACCTGCATTTCATCTCCGATTTCACCTTCAGGAGCAGGAATATGCTCAAGTATTTTATTGAAAAGAGGGATAAAATTTTCACCCTTTGTTTCAGGAGAATATGACGCTGTTCCCTCTCTTCCTGAACAGAAAAGAACAGGGCTGTCAAGCTGTTCGTCAGTAGCATCAAGGTCAATCAGAAGCTCAAGAACTTCATCAACAACCTCGTTTACTCTTGCATCCGGCTTGTCTATCTTATTTACTACAACTATTAACTTATGTCCAAGCTCAAGTGCCTTCTGGAGAACAAAACGTGTCTGTGGCATAGTTCCCTCCGCTGCATCAACAAGCAGCAAAACACCGTCAACCATTTTCAGAACTCGTTCAACCTCACCACCAAAATCAGCATGTCCCGGGGTGTCTACTATATTTATCTTAACATCATTGTAGTAAATTGATGTATTCTTAGCTAAAATCGTTATGCCTCTTTCCCTTTCAAGGTCATTTGAGTCCATAACTCTGTCTTCTACATTCTGATTTTCTCTGAACGTACCACTCTGTTTTAACATTTCATCAACCAAAGTTGTTTTGCCATGGTCAACGTGAGCGATTATTGCAATATTTCTTAAATCTTCTCTTATCATTTATCCATTGCCTCCGTATATGCGTCAATTTCCTCTAATGCACGTTTGGAAAGCAGTTCATTTTTTTCTGCTTTTTTACGTACTTTATAGCCTAAAGGATTTACTATTCCAAAATTTATGTTCATTGGTTGAAAATTTTCTACAGTTTCATCTGAAACGTAATTTGCCAATGCACCGATTGCTGTATTCTTAGATAAATACTTTATCTCTCCGTCTTTAATAATCTGCGATAAGTAAATGCCTGTAAGAAGTCCTGATGCTGCTGACTCAATATAACCTTCAACCCCTGTTATCTGCCCTGCGAAGAAAATATTTTTATTTTTTCTCATTCTGTAGCAATTATCAAGTAATTTAGGGGAGTTGATATATGTGTTTCTGTGCATTACCCCATAGCGTACAAATTCCGCATCCTTTAGTGCCGGAATCATACCGAAAACACGTTTTTGTTCTCCGAATTTAAGATGGGTTTGAAATCCAACAAGATTGTATAGTGTTGCATCCCTGTTATCCTGACGGAGCTGAACAACACCATAAGGCTCTCTTCCTGTCTTAGGGTCAGGCAATCCTACAGGCTTTAAGGGACCGAAAACAAGCGTTTGTCTTCCTCTCTTTGCCATAACTTCAACAGGCATACATCCCTCGAAAACCTTATTATCTTCAAACTCTTTAACTTCTGCACATTCTGCATTAGTAAGCTCAAACCAAAATTTATCATACTCTTCTTCACTTAAAGGACAATTAATGTATGCCGCTTCCCCTTTGTCATAACGGGAAGCAATGTATGCAGAATTAAAATCAATCGACTCTTTAGTTACCACAGGTGCCGCTGCATCGTAAAAATGCAGATAATTCTCGCCTGTAAGAAGGGCGATAGTTCTGGAAAAATCATCACTTGTAAGGGGCCCGGTAGCAATTACTGTATAGTCGCCCTCTGGAATTTTAATAACTTCATCTTCTATTACCGTTATATTTTCGTGGTTTATAATTTTTTCTGTTATTGTCTTTGAAAAACCTTCTCTGTCAACTGCCAGAGCACCACCGGCAGGAACCTTTGTTTCATCTGCGCTTTTTATTATAACAGAATCAAGACGCCTCATTTCCTCTTTCAGCAGACCGGGTGCATTTGTTATACTGTCTGCACGAAGTGAATTTGAACAAACAAGCTCTGCAAAGGTCGAAAGCTTATGAGCCGGAGAATATTTTTTCGGCTTCATTTCATACAAATTTACCTTAATTCCTCTTTTAGCAAGCTGCCAGGCACATTCGCACCCCGCAAGTCCCGCTCCTATAACATTTACTGTCATAACCGATCCTTTCAGTTTTCTTTTCTTTCAAAATCACAGCTGTCATTAATACATTTTATCTTTTTTCTGCCTCTGAATATATTTTTCGCAAGCATAGAACCACACTTAGGGCAGTTTTCTGCAAGAGGTTCATCCCAGAGCATAAATTCACAATCAGGGAAGTTTTCGCATCCGTAATACTTTTTCCCCTTCTGAGATTTCTTAATTAAAATTTTACCTTTACATAAAGGACAGTCTACACCTGTTTCCTGTGCAATTGTTTTTGTGTTGCGACATTCAGGAAAACCGGGGCATGCCAGAAATTTTCCGAAACGTCCGCTTTTAATCACCATATTTCTGCCACATTTTTCGCAAACAATGTCCGTTTCTTCATCCTTGATTTCAACTTTTTCCATATTGGTTTCAGCTTTTTTAAGATGTTCTTTAAAAGGATTGTAAAATTCATTTACTATTTCTGTCCAGTTTCTACCTTCTTCAATTTCATCAAGCTGTTTTTCCATGTTTGCAGTAAATGTAACGTCAACAATTTCTTCAAAATGCTTTGACATCATTTCATTTACTATTCCACCAAGCTCTGTAGGCTTTAAACTCTTTTGGTCCTTCACCACATAACCACGGTCAAGAATTGTTGAAATTGTAGGTGAATAGGTACTTGGTCTGCCTATTCCATTTTCTTCCATTGTTTTGATAAGAGATGCTTCGGTATATCTTGATGGTGGAACGGTAAAGTTCTGCTTTGCATCAACATCAACAGTTTCAACAGTTTCATTTTCCTTTAAAGACGGAATTGAAACTGATTGTTCTTTAACCATATCAGCCGATTCATCGTATATTTTTGTAAAGCCTGCAAACTTTAGTTTCATTCCACTTGCTTTAAAATCGTAACCACCTGAAACCAAAGTTGCACTTACAGTTTCGTAAACTGCATTAGTCATCTGACTTGCAACAAATCGTTCCCATATTAACTTATAAAGCTTGTACTGTTCAGGCTTTAAAGATGCTTTTGCAACAGATGGAGTTATATCTACATTAGCAGGTCTTATAGCTTCATGAGCGTCCTGAGCATTGCCTTTTGTTTTATAAACAGGTGCATTTTTAGGAATATACTCAGATGAATAATTAGCATTAAGATACGCTCTTACAGATTCCTGTGCCTCTTTTGATATTCTTAAAGAGTCGGTTCTCATATAAGTTATTAAACCTACTGTACCAAAACCTTTAACCTCAAGACCTTCATAAAGCATTTGTGCAACACTCATAGTTCTTTTTGTTGTAAAGTTCAGCTTTCTCGATGCTTCCTGCTGCATTGTTGAAGTTGTAAAAGGCGGTGCTGGTTTACGCTGTTTTGTGCCTTTTTTCACTTCTGTTACCTTAAAGCTGTCAGCCTTTACTGCTTCAAGAATGGACAACGCCTTTTTCTCATTTGTAACATCTGCCTTTTTACCGTTTTTACCGTAAAAACGCGCTTCAAAAACTCCGTTTTTAACGTCTTTTTCCAACTGTGCAGTAATTGTCCAATATTCCTGTGGCTTAAAATCTTCAATTTCTTTCTCTCTGTCGCATATTATTTTTGTAGCAACAGACTGCACTCTTCCTGCACTAAGTCCTTTTTTAACATTTTTCCATAAAAGAGGGCTGATTTGATAACCTACAATTCGGTCTACAATACGTCTTGCCTGTTGAGCATTTACTAAATTTTCATCCAGCGCTCTTGGCGATTTTAAGCTTTCTTTTACTGCACTTTTGGTTATTTCATTAAAAGTAATTCTGTTTTTTGCCTTTGCATCAAGCTCCAAAGCATTAAGAAGATGCCAGGAAATTGCTTCACCTTCACGGTCAGGGTCAGTTGCAAGATATACTTTTTTAGCAGCCTTTGCTTCTTTTTTGAGTTTTGACAAAAGTTCGCCTTTTCCTCTTATAGTAATATATCTTGGCTGAAAATTATTTTCCAGATCAATTCCTATCTGACTTTTAGGCAGGTCAACAAGATGTCCCATTGACGCAATGACCTTATAATTCTTTCCCAGATATTTTTTTATGGTATTCGCCTTTGCAGGAGACTCCACTATAACTAAATTATCTGCCATTTTTTTATCCTTTCTATTTTACAGCGAATATTCCGCCGATATTTTCTATTACACTCATCATTTCCAAAGTTGTGATTGCAGATGCAGCCTCAGGTGCAGAAAGCTTTGATTTTTCCACCAACTCATCATAACTTAATCTATTTCCCGAAAGAGCTTTCATAACTGCATTTTCCGAATTACTGTAATGCTCATCATCTTCCGTCCAGACTATATCATTACATACAGTTTCTATATTATTGTTTATTATTTCAGGATACATAACTGTATAAAAATTAATTATATCCTCGGGCTGAGTTACCGCTGTTGCTCCTTTTTTGAGATAGGAATTATTACCTGCGTAAAAAGGAGAATTTATACTTCCCGGAATTACAAAGCATCTTTTTGAATATTCAAGACATATATTAAAAATGATAGCTGTTCCACTGTTTTCGCCTGCTTCTACTACAAAACTGCAATCTGAAAGAGCAGCCACAAGATGATTTCTTGATACAATATTATACCCAAGTGCAGGTGTTGACATAGGCTGAGCCGATATAACAAGACCTCCCCCTGAGATTAATTTATTCTTTAAAGAATAATGCTTTGCAGGGTATGTTTTATCTATTCCACAGGGAATTACTGCAATGCATTCATCAACACTTCTGGCAACCTCTGCTTCAATTCCTATTGAAAACGGAGTAACAGGAACGATTCCACTGTTATATAAACTGCTTACAAAACGTTTTGCATTAATTTTACCGTCCTGAGAACACTTTTTACTTCCTACCACTGTTATAAGAGGTCTTTTCAATAAATTGATATTACCTTTACAGTATAATACTAAAGGTGGATTTTCGCTGTCTTTAAGATTTTGAGGATACAATTCATCGGTATATGCTAAAAGACATACTTTTTCGTCAATACATTTTTTATATTCATTTTCAGCATCGGTCAAATCCTTGTCCGAAAGAACATTGTTTTCTTCAAATGTTTGATTGTATACATTTTCTGCAGTTTCATATTCTTCCAGCAAGTCCCTGCAGTATGATGTGTTGGTTCCCACTTTAAGAGAAAGCCATAAATCGTAAATAATACTATCCATTATTTAAATTTCCTTCTTCTTAGAATTTCATACATAAATATTGCTCCGGCAACTCCCACATTAAGAGATTCTGCTTTACCTTCGATAGGAATTATAATTTTATTTATATCCATATCCAGAATTTCCCGTGATAGACCGTGAGCTTCATTACCAAGACAAATAACACTCTTTTCCCCTAAATCTGCTTCATAAATGTTTTTTTCTGCCTCAAGAGAGCCTGCACTTACAGTAAAACCGTAATTCATCAGTTCCTTAAGGGAGTTTAAATACTCATTTTCATAAAAAACGTTAATATGAAACATAGAGCCCATTGTACTTCTCACTGTTTTTGAATTATATATATCAACACATTCAGGTGAAAGTATTACTGCCTGTGCTCCCACAGCATCAGCAGTTCTTATTATTGTACCTGCGTTACCGGGGTCCTGAACATGGTCAAGATAAACAACAAAATCAAGAGAATCAAGTGAAAGGTTTGTATTCTTGTCCATCCTTACACAGACCACTATCCCCTGAGGAGTTTTAGTATCACATATACTTTCCATTACCTGACCGGTAACTTCATAACATTCGAAAGATGTAATATCAAAATCAATCTCTGTCCCTTGAGTAACAAAAATATATTTTATTCTTTCAGGACAGCTTGTGATTATCTCATAAGCAATACTTATTCCTTCTGCTAAGAAAAGACCTTCCTCATATCTTGCAGTTTTAGACCTGAGTTTTTTCATATCTTTTATAAGACTGTTTTTTGTGCTTTCTATCCGTTTGATAAAAAAACCACCTTTGTAAAATTATTACTTTAATATTATTATATTGTAGAAACTTTTTTTACGCAACATATTAAATAATAATGCAAAATTGTTATTCTGTCAATAGTTAAATAAAAAAATAACGTCTGAGACAATCTCAGACATTATTTATGCAGACGTTCTGCACAGAAGGGAGTTTAAAATGAAATATAGCAGTAATACCTTACTGCAACTCAATAATACCGCCTTAATTTGTAAACTAAATGTTTTAAATGTGAAAAAAGAAAGAACTTTCAACATCTTACACATCTTCCATATATTGTGGCTTGAAAGGAAAAATATTTTAGTATAAAATCGTAAGAGTGGTTGACATAAATTTTAAAAATTTTGTTTTTTTAAGGAGTTTTAAAAAATTATGTACACCAAAATATATAAAGGGGGGACAGTTAAATGTCAAAATCAGCAAAAATTGTTTCCGGCATAATGGCATTTTCTATGGCACTTTCTTTAATGGTGCCAAGAACCTTTGCCTATAAGGTTAATAACGATGTTGTCGGAACAGCTTATGAAGAAGCGGCAACTGCTTTGGGTGCCCTCGGAATTATGATTGGCGATGATGCCGGTCTTTTCCGTCCTGAAGATGCCGTTACAAGAGCAGAATTTTCAAAAATTGCAGTTCACGCTTTAGGCCTTGAAGATACTGCAAAAACTGCTCAGGGAATATCAAAATTCCCTGATGTTGCCGCAAACCACTGGGCAAACGGATATATAAATGTGGCAACTTCACAAAAAATTATTGTGGGAGACGATACAGGACTTTTCCGTCCCGACGATAAAATTTCATATCAGGAAGCAGTTACAATTCTTGTAAGAACTTTAGGATATGAACAGGTTGCAAATTCAAAAGGTGGTTATCCTGCAGGATTTTTAGTAACAGGTGCAGATACAGGGATAACAAAAAAGACATCTTCAATTGGTACTGACCCATGTAAAAGAGGTACAACAGCACAAATGACTTTTAATTCACTTACAGTTAATTTAATGGAACCTACAGGTTTTTCACAGGGTGAAATAACTTATAAGGTTACAGATAAAACACTTCTTAAAGACAAGCTTGGTGTAATTAAAAATACAGGAGTTATAACAGGTAACTCCGTAACAAAGCTCACACAAGTCTCTGGTCTTAACAAAAATCAGGTAGAAATTGACTCAAAAGAAATTTTCCAAGAAGGCTCTTCCAATGCAGGACGTTATATCGGTTATAATGTAACCTATTACGTAAAAGAAAAGGATAATGGCGACAAGGAAATTATTCTTGCCCAGAAGAACAACCACAAAAATGAAGAAATAACAATTACCGTCGACCAGCTTTCTCAGGAAATTAAAGAAGATTCAACTTCTGTTTTCTACAAACCTGACGAAGATTCAAGAGAAAAAGAATTAGTTCTGGAAACAGACAAAAATGTTATCTATAACGATAAATTTGTAAATAATCTCAAAAATCCGACTGCAGGAACAGTTAAAGTCCTTGATAATGACTCAAACGGAAAATACGATGTTATATTCATAGACGAGTATGTAAACTACATTGTTGATGATATAGCAACAGCAAGCAAAAAGATTTATGACAAAAACGGAAAAGCAGCACTCGACCTAAATACTGAAAATAACAAAAAGCTTACAGTTATTCTTGAAAACAAAGATGGCGAAGAGGTTAAATTTGAAGATATAAAAGAATGGAATGTTCTTTCCGTATTTGAAAATGAAGACTATATAAGAGCTGTAGTTACAGATGAATATGTTGAAGGCAAGATTACTGAAAAGGCAACAGACTCCCACAAGGTGGTTATTAATGATAAAGAATACCATGTTGCATCAGACCTTGACTTTGAGCTTCTTAAATTAGACCTTGAAGGCGTATTTTACCTTGATATGAATGGCGATATTGCCGCTTTTAATGCTCAGTACAAAAAAGGCTCAAATTACGCATATCTTATCAATGCAGGACTTGACGGAACACTTGAATCAAAACTAAGTATTAAGTTTTTCAACGAAAAAGGCGAAGTTCAGACCCTGAAAGCTGCCGATAAAATCAAAATTGATGACAAAACAGGATTTGATGCACACAATGCATATAACGAGCTTTCAAAAAATGGCAAAGGAATTACCCCGCAGATTTTCACTTACGAATTAAATTCAAAAGGTGAAATAACCCTTATAGACAGAGCAGAGGATAAAACAACATCCTTCCCCGAAAGCTTTGAAAAAACTCAATTTGCCCTTAATTTCAAAGGTGAAGACCTTGTATTTAAGAAATCAACAAACAAATTCAATAAAACAACAGAAGGAAAGGTAACACAGTCCATCGGTGTTAATAAAGATACAGTAATATTCAGTATTCCTGCCAACGAAAAAGATACTGAAAAAATGGAAATAGTTACTCTTGATATGTTAAACGACTCAGGTGAATATGACATTGAAGTTTATGATATGTCGGAAGATATGACAGCTAAGGTTATAAGAATTACGAATGCTGTAAGTATCGCTAAATTAAATGCCCCCATTGCCCTCGTAGAAAAAGTTACTTTTGCAAATAATGCTGACGGGAATAAAGTAGACAAGCTTTATGCAATTTCCGACGGTGAAAAAATTGAAATCACAACATCTGACAGCCAGACTCTTGAAAAAACTCCCGGAGTAAAAATTCAGGCAGGTGATATTATTCAGTTTACCAAAAATGCAAAGGGCGAACTTGACAGCTTCACATTGTTATTTGACACAAATTCAAAAGCAACAGAGTTTACAAAAGAATACGGCACTGACGGTGAAATGACCATCGTTTACGGTAAGGTTACAAAGAAATTTACCGATTCTGTAAACATCTCCGTAAATTCTAATGCAAGCATTAACTACTCTACCAAGGATGCTTTGGTTTACAAAGTAAACACAGCTAAAACGAACAACAAAATTACCATAGTTGATTCAGGTGAAATCAGCAAATGGGAAGACGATGCAAACGAAGTAAGAGTATTCCTGAGAATTTACAAAGACGAAGTAAAGGAAATTGCAATTATAGAATAAAAAACAAGTAGCACCTCTAACCTGTTAAATAAAACATATCCAAAACAGGTTTGGATATTAACCACTTAATTCAAAAAGAGCTGTAGCAAAACAGATTTCGTTTTGCTACAGCTCCTTTAGGGTGGATGGAAAATAGTGCAGATTGGACAACGGTAGAATGCATCCAATCAAACTTCGTTTAAAACTTGTTTTCTTGGGCATTCCTCGTATCCATAGCATTGGCGAAAAGCAAAGTACGCTTTTCGATGCTACAGGAAACTGAGCCAACAAAGCCTATTTCAAAGGCTTTGTTAAGCGTTTCTTTTGCCTTGTGTGGTCTGTGCATTTTGCTACACCCTATTAATTTTATTCTAATTTCAATAGTTTGTCCCCATGACGTATTTCACCTGTCTTCAAAGTAACTATAGATTCATACGAACCGGTATTACAGATAACTATGGGAACAATCGTCTTATACCCTTCTTTTTTAATTTGCTCTGCATCAAAGGAGATTAACTTTTGTCCTTTTTTTACAGATTGTCCGTTAACTGCGAATTTTTCAAAGTATTTTCCCTTCAGCTTTACTGTGTCAATCCCTATGTGAATCAACAATTCTGCCCCACTGTCAGTGGTAAAGGTAATAGCGTGTCCTGTTGGAAACACCGAATTCACAGTACCGTCGCATGGTGCATATAAAACGCCCTGTGTTGGTTCAATTGCCACACCCTTGCCCATTGCAAGTGATGAAAAAGCTGTATCGGGTACCTTTTCAAGAGGCACAATTTTCCCACTTAAAGGAGAAGAGAGTATTTCGCATTTTCCGTTTTCAGATGGCTTTTCTTCAGGCTTTTCGTCAATTACTGTGTCCATATAATTTTCCAGATTGGATTTTACATTTGAAACTATAGGTCCATAAATGACCTGTACTCCATCCCCTTTTTTTATGACACCGCTTGCTCCACTTTCTTTTAGCTTTACTTCATTGGTAAGATCAGGATTTTTTACAGTTACACGAAGTCTTGTAGCACAGCAATCTATATCGACTATATTTGATTTACCACCAAGTCCCTCTAAAATTAATCTGCTCTTAACGTCTGAATCTTGACTTTTTTCAAGGTCTTTACGGGTGTAAAGCTTTGTTTCTTCCTCATCTGCAAAACGACCTGGTGTACGATAATTAAACTTAGTTATCATAAATTTAAAGAGGAAGTAGTAAACAAAGAAATACACTATACCAACTATCACAATCCATATCCAGTTTGTTTTCGCATTTCCCTGAAGTATACCAAACAGTGTAAGGTCAATAAGTCCTCCTGAGAAAGTCATACCTACACCCACACCGAAAATGTGCATAAGCATATATGAAAGACCTGCAAGAACACAGTGAACACCATATAAAAGCGGTGCAGCAAACAAGAACGTAAACTCAAGAGGCTCTGTTATACCTGTAAGAACAGATGTGAGAGCTGCAGAAACAAGTAAGCTACCCACAAGCTTTCTTTTTTCAGGAAGAGCTGTTTTATAAAGTGCCAGAGCCGCTCCCGGAAGACCGAATATCATAAAAGGAAATTTTCCCGACATAAATCTTGTTGCAGAAACAGAAAAACTTTGAGTTGCCTTTGATGCAAGTTCTGCAAAAAAGATATTCTGCGCCCCGTTTACAACTACTCCGTCTATAAGCGCAGTTCCACCGATTGAAGTTTGCCAGAAAGGTACGTAAAACACATGGTGCAAACCAAAAGGAATTAACGCTCTTTCGATTATACCGTATATCCATGTTCCTGCATATCCCGAAGCTAAAACCAAATTACCAAGCCACGCTATACCCGACTGCACAACAGGCCATACATAAAACATCAAAGCCCCTACAAACAGATATACTATACTGCTTATGATGGGAACAAATCGTGTGCCTCCGAAAAATGATAACACCTTAGGTAACTCTATATTGTAAAATTTGTTGTGCAAATATGCAACACCAAGACCTACAATTATACCACCGAACACACCCATCGTAAGGGTTGTTATACCAAGCATACTTTCAGTTGTATTAGGTGCTAAAACTTCCACTCCACCCTTTGCAGCAATCAGTGCACTTATTACCGTATTCATAATAAGGTAAGCTATAACACTTGAAAGGGCGGCAACTGCCTTTTCACGCTTTGCCATACCTATTGAAACACCTATGGCAAACAATAAAGGCAAATTGGCAAAAACCGCATTTCCTGCACGGCTGAGAATGTCAAGCAACGTATAAACAAAACTGCCTTCATAAATAAAACCTGAAAGTCCGTAAGCGTTTAACGTAGTTGTATTTGTAAAAGAACTTCCTATTCCCAAAAACAAGCCTGCTACAGGTAAAAGTGCAATAGGCAGCATAAAGGAACGTCCTATTCTTTGTAAAACACCAAAGCTTCTGTCTTTCATTTCTTTTCTCCTTAACATTTATTTTCCCTTATTGTTTCTTAAATCCAATAAATTATACAAATTTATTTGGACTTGCAAAATATTTTCCAAAAAACATATACATTGGTATATGGAGGGATTATTTTGCTTAGTTTTTTATTAAATAACGTTATTTTTCTGCTGTCCTTTGTTTCACAGTCGGAATCATTTCCAAAACCACTTTCGGCAAAGGATGAAAGAATGTATCTGGAAAAATTTGCTTTTGAAAAAGATATGAATGCAAGAAATATTTTAATAGAAAAAAATATGCGCCTTGTTGCCCATATTGCAAAAAAATACTCACAGTCAAACTGTCTGCAGGAGGACCTGATTTCCATCGGTACTATAGGTTTAATTAAAGCTATAAACACATTTGATTGCACAAAAGGAATTCGTCTTGCTACATACGCTTCCCGTTGCATAGATAATTCTATACTAACATAATGGAAACATCTGACAATGAAAAAGTACCTTTTACGAGAGTATGGAAGATATTTAGTAAAATTGATGATAACCTATATATCTTATACAGGCATAAAGGAAATAGTATAATCTATACTCCAATGTATATACATTCGTTTACTTTTATTATGGGAAATGATTATAAAGAATGTGAGAAATATAATCTTGAAATTACTAATCCTTATGAATTGGAAAACATAAGTGATAAATTGAGATATTTAAGATTAAAAGAATCTATGTATCAAGAAGATGTTGCTAAAATGATTGGTATTGATAGGACAACCTATATAAGCTATGAAAATGGATTAAGGATATATCCGTTAGATGTTATGAAGAAAATATCTGACCTATATAAAATTGATTTAAATGCTCTATTAGACGATTACCATAAATTTATATATAACAATCAAGGTAAAAATATAAAGAGAATAAGAAAGGATTTGGGATTAAATCAAAAGGAACTTGCTGATTCTTTAGGAGTTAGTCTTATTGTTATTAAAAGAGCAGAACAAGAAAAGGTTAGATTTTTAGAAAAGAATTATATAAAACTTATGAATTATTATAATTTACAAAAACAATTAAGTGTATAACTATATTAAGAATCACTATGTCAATCTCAAAAGTGATTCTTTTATTTTGTAAATAAAAAACCTTATAAACAAAATAAAATTGTTTATAAGGTGAAAATATGCTTTCCTATATTTACACATAGAAGAAGTTGGTTATATTATTTTTTATCTTCTTTAGGAAGATTTTCTATTGCAAATTCACAACATTGAATAACTACCTGATTAAATGAAATGTCTTGCTTAGCAGCTATTTTACTGATTTGTTCTATTAATGTATCTGGCATTCTGATGGTTCTGTTTGAACTTGTGGGTTTTTTTATTATAAAATCCATTTTTTATATCACCTCTATATTGCATTTTGTAATATTATTTTAAATGATTTTCAAGTTTAATCATATACTTATTATTGCAATTAGATATTAAGTTAAAATATAGTTGCAAAACAAA
>JAZNWH010000069.1:0-1772 GCA_045593265.1 Clostridia bacterium
GGCTGCTGTTGACGAATATATCCCAACACCAGACCGTATGGCTGACCAGCCATTCCTAATGCCTATCGAAGATATCTTCTCTATCACAGGTCGTGGTACTGTTGCTACAGGTAGAGTAGAAAGAGGTACTTTGAAGGTTAATGACGAAGTTGAAATCGTTGGTCTTACAGACGAAAGCAGAAAAGTTGTTGTTACAGGTATCGAAATGTTCAGAAAACTTCTTGACAGTGCTGAAGCTGGTGACAACATCGGTGCTCTTCTTCGTGGTGTTCAGAGAACTGAAATCGAAAGAGGTCAGGTTCTTGCAGCTCCTGGTTCAATCAACCCTCACACAAAATTCAAGGGTGAAGTTTACGTTCTAACAAAGGATGAAGGTGGCCGTCATACACCATTCTTCAACAACTACCGCCCACAGTTCTATTTCAGAACAACAGACGTTACAGGTGTTGTTAGCCTACCTGCAGGCACAGAAATGTGTATGCCTGGTGATAACATCACTATGGATGTTGAACTTATCACTCCTATCGCTATTGAAGAAGGTCTTCGTTTCGCTATCCGTGAAGGTGGTAGAACAGTAGGTTCAGGCGTTGTTACAGCTGTTAACGCTTAATTTTAGTATCTAAAATTATAAATAATTAGCTATAAAGCTCTCAATCAATTTGATTGAGAGCTTTTTGTTGATTTTTATGTATTTTTATGCTATATTTAATGTATAAAATTGTTCATGAATTATAACGCTTTTTTATTGGAATTTGTCAGTGAAATTACGAAGGAGAACTATTTATGGATTTGGAAAAAATCTCTAATGAAATAGCAGAATTAATAAATTCTATTACTTGTTTGGGACAACCAAATTGGTTAGATTATATTCAAGTTACTGCGTCAATTATAAGTATAATAATATCTGCACTTGCAGTAGTTATGGCAGTTAGAATTCCTAAGAAAATAGCTGATAAACAAGATAAAATAGCATTATTTAATAAAAGGTTCGATAGCTTTAGTTCGTTTCAAAAGTGTCAGGCATTTGCAGATTTATTAAAGACAATGGAAGATATTGATGGTTATAAAATTTCAGCTTTGCATTTTTTGGGTGATGGAGAAAATTGGGCGTATGAAACGAAAAATGTAAAAATCAACTTAATTCAAACATCAGTAAAGCTACAGCAATTAGCTTTTTTGTTTGATAATGTTGACTATAAAGATGTTGTGATGGTGTTTGTTTCTCTAAAAGATTTTGTGTTTTCTTTGGAAAGTACAGACAATGTTGAAGTGTTAAAAGACAAATTCATAAGTTCAATAGATATGTTTGCCGAAAAATATGAAAAAATGTTTTTGTATGCATTAAAAATAAATTGATAAACCCCAGGGATATACTTTGATATGTTGAGGAATATTTGTTTTTTGGTCCTACATTGAAACGAGCTTATAAATGATGTCGAATTTTGGCGAAAGGAAAGAAAACAATGTCTGATGTAATTAATTATATATTGATTGGTATATCTTTGTTATGTTGGTTTTTAATCATATTGATGCTAATTCGAAATAAGTTTTCATCCGTAAAAACACTAAAAGCGGAAGTTGTTGACAAATATAAGCCAAATGTAGTTTCTAAGTATCCTGAAAGTTGGAAACCGAAAAGTTGTGTTGTTGTTTTCAAAATAAAAGATAAAAAGCTTTCGTTTAATGTCTCAGAATTCTCATATGGGAATTATAAACTTGGTGAAAAAGGAACTTTAAAATATAAGGGAAATAAGATTATGAGTTTCAAGTAA
>JAZNWH010000070.1:0-5841 GCA_045593265.1 Clostridia bacterium
ATCGAAAGAAATTACTGTTGAAGATAACAGTTCAGTAACTTACGGTATCGGTGTCGTAAAGGATGATGAACTGATTAAAGAGTTTCACGATATTTCTCTTGATTATCGCAAAATTAAAAACTTAGTAAATACGTTTAATAATGAACATATCACTGAAGAAGAATTTTCTGACCTGGCATTAGATTTCTGTGATTAACCAAAATATTTCAACCATCAGTTCGCCTTTACGACTGTATTTAAAAGCACCCCGCAGGGTGCTTTATATTATTTCAGAACTATATCGTACCATATAAGTGCCGCATTCTGACTAAATCCTGCTTCCCTTAATTTTGCAAGCTTCTGTGCTTTCTGATTTTTGCCCTTTACCCCACTTGTACATTTTAAAAAGTAATAATAATTTCTCGCATCATAGTCAAAGACTTTCTGTGCTGCAGGGAAACGTTTCTTTTGCGAATCAGTAAGTAGAGAATAATAGAAATAATCCATGCTTTGATAATCTTCAGCTTTCATTTTTGTGTCTTCGCTTACGAGAAGTTTGTCAAGCTGAAGCTTCTGCTCCGGAGTCAATGCTTTGTTTTTGGCAATATACGCACGTTGCACAATGGCACTTGACTTTTTGTCCTTGAGATGTGATAATGCCTTTTGGTCAATTTCTGATAATTTATTATACACATTTTCATAATTAAAATTATAATGATGTTCTACAAAAGTTGCATCCCTTATATCACAACGCCTTGCAACTTCAAGTTTTTCTTTGGCATCTTTACTAAGATATGATACCTTTAAATCAGTTTTTGCATCTGGAAGTATACCTGAATTATCAATATGCTTATACTTATCGCTGTACTTAGCGTCAGGAATAGCTGCAATCTCCCTTACTAAATCATAAGAACGTTTTGACTTTACTCCATCTTCCTTAAGCAAGTCATATCTTTCGGTATCTTTGACAGATAAAGTATCAAATTCATTATTAACCCAATCCTGAGCAGTCGGAAGAGCATTTCTGCCAAACAAACCCGCCTGAACATAGTTTTTAACAGTTTCACCTGTTGAATCATTATGTACAGGATATTGCAGGCTCTTTTCGCCTTTACTGTTGTAAGTGTATTTACCGCCACTCCATACCGTGCCAATACCTCTGAGACTTTTTAAAATCTGACTTGCACCGCCATATGGCCATAAACCATAAGCCAATTTAGATGCTTCTTCACCAATTACTTTTAATCTTCTGTTAAGTGGTGTTTTAGGACTAATAGTTTCTGTTATCTTTGAAAATTCAAGACTTGTTAAATCTTCAGCATACGGAATACCTGAAGATATTGGAATTCTTCCACCACCAAGCAAACCACCAACGAAAGGAAGATTTTCCGCCATATCCTTTGCTAAGTGCATAGCCGCTCCGCCCTGAGTTTTACTTTTATTAGTGTGAAAATCAGCTTTATTCCCCTTAATCAAACTGCCTGCTGCATTGAAAGAATTTGGGAGCTTATATCCTGTTGTATATCCGACAAAATCATTTGCCATACCAACAGGATCGAATGCAGGACGTCTGCCCATAACCTTTTCGTATAAATCATTAAATAAATACGCACTTAAGAAATACCACATAAGAGCAGCTGCAAGCTCACGTTTTTTCCTTGTTGCATTTGGCAAATCCTTAAATAAGAAAGAATACTGATTATTAACCTCAACCTGAAATGCAGTCAAACATTTCGCCAAAGGATTCTTTGCAGAAAAGATTGTAGGAAGCGCACCCTTCGAACGGTCCGCAAGCAAACCTGCAGCAAAAGAATTAGCTTCACTTAATGACTTTTCAATTCCCATATTTTTGTCTATACATTCAAGATACTTTGCTCTCCATATTACCTGCGATGTGAAATTATCAACAAATTCCATAGGCTTCATTAAAACTTCACTGAACTTTTCTGATTTGGTTTTAACAAGCTTATCGCTTCCAAAACGATTGGTCAGGAAATCTGACATATCAACAATTCCGTCATCAGATGAATAACTTCTTAGTGTTTCAATGCCTGCTTTTATTATAGACCTTTTACTGCATCCTGCCATTGCCTGAGTCAGCGGAATGAAATTGGTAAATGCAGAAGAAAGATTTCCTGCAATCATATTAACCGAAACATTTCTGCCCATTGCTGTCACTACATTATAGAATTTTCTGTTAATCAACCCTTCCCAGTGTCTGTCATGCATACTCTTTTTATTTGCAAGCAGATTAGTATATTCACGAAGTTCAATCGCAAATTGACCGAATTTAGTCAAATCACGCTCTTTCAAAGCATTATATCTTTCTTGCAATGTTTCTTTATCTAGAGTATTATTCTCTTCAAGCTGTTCAATTTCTGCCTTTACCCCATCTTCAGTATATTTGGCAACTATGGTATTTTCGAAAACTCTTAGTCTTTGAATATCATCTGTATGATAAATAACATCGCTTATTCCTTCAATATACTTATCAAATCCTTCTACAGCATCAAATACAGTCTTATTTCCTTGTCTTTGATTGGTATTCTTGAAATAAGTAATACCAGGCTTGAAAGTATGTGTCTTCCCTGCAAGATTTGTCGGCAGTTCTGTAACATCCATATTGATACCTATTGCACGTGCCATTTTGTCAAGTATTCCGTCTGCCTCGTCATTAATAAAATGAGGAAAATATGTATGTCGGTATTCAACAGGAGCATATCCGTTTCTTACTCTTACCCTGTTCATTTCAACAAACAATTCATCATAAATCTTGTGGAACTCATTTATTGCATGATTTATCTTGTCGATGTTTTCTTTGATATTTTTGTTATCACTGAGAAATCTCTCTTTCTGAGACTTTAATTCCTCAAGTTTGATTCTGTCATTTTGAGTAAGCCTGCTCTTGTTTTCAAGATAATCAATATCTCCGTTAAGCTCTCCTAAAAACTGAACAGCAAAGCTTTCACTTACCCTATCACCTTTCTCAATAATTCTTGATATTCCAAGTGCTCTTACCCTGTTTCTGAACTCTGTTTTAAACTTTGTTCTTTCAGCTTCATTTTTATGAACAGGTGTGAAATATTCGTCTATTATTGCATCTGCAGAAGCTTTATCTTTTACCATATCACGAATGTTGCGTTCCATTGTCTCTCTGCCATAAGCAAGACCTGACCTTTTCTCTTTCCAGTTGTCAGAACCTTCGATAAGAGAATTTGCTGTTGCACTTAATTTTTCTTTCCTGATTGCGTTGTATCTTGCAATAGAACGTTCCACAAAATCAAGCTGTGCTTTTAAATGGTAAACTGCTTTTATTCCGTCAATGTTGGCTGTTTTTGGAATATCCGCCTCTGTAATTTTGCCACTTATAAGACCTTCAAGAAAATGTTTGTCCTTATCAGAAAGTAATATCCCGTCTTCTGCCTTTTTATATTTATCCTGCAGTTCTTTCCGTTCATTGTATAGTCCTATAAGTTCATCTTCTGTCATTTCAATTCTGTTGTTTGATGTCGAAGTGTTTTCCTTGACAACATCAAAATCATCTGTTATAATTTCCGTAGAAGGTAGAGAAACAAGAGACGCTTCGGGCGTACTACTTAGGGACGATAATTCGTCATTAAGTGCTTGTGTAATACCTTCTTTATTTTTACCTATAAACGCAGTTACAACCCAAAGTTTTTTATATTTATTTTCAGCTGCAGCAACTACTGTATAATATGTACCATCAATTTTTTTAGTATACATTAGCATTGGCGAAGGCCTGTCATTTTTATCTCTAAACTCTTTACTATATACAATTTCATCATTATCATTTTTAATTATTTCTAACGAATCATAGTTATCAAGAATAAATTCTACTCTTGCCACATCTTCCGGGTCCGCCATAGAATTATCATGTTTGCCATTTACACCATGACGATTCTCAATATGATTTAATGCGTTTGTATTTATAGCATGAATATAATCATTAACATCTATACCAAGTATGCTTTTTATTCTTTCAGCTTCATTATTTTTAACTTTTGAAAGATTTATTCTCTTAAATCCTGACGAAATTTTATTTTTTATGTTATTTAATTTTTCCAAAATTTCAGAATTCACAGAGTGAATATATCTTTTATCGACCTTGTTTTCATCATAAGGATGTGTTTTAATGTTGCCCTCTGAAACTTCATTCTTAAGCACCACATCAGGAACTTCGGCAACAGGAACCTTGGCTCCCTTTTCGTATTTGTATAATTCATTAAGCTTATCAGAAAATGCTGATACTGCATTATAAAAGTCTTGTTTTGAAGCTTCCTTGTACATTTCTGCATCTTCTCCTGTGTAAGAGGAAAGCTCCGTCTCTACCTTTTTTATGGACCTTGAAACTTCTGCTATTCTCTTTAACATATCTGCAGGATGAGTTATTTCGGAACTGAATAAATGCGGATACTGCTCCTTAAGTTCATTGTAAACTGCCTCAACTTCAACATTTCCATCTTTTTTGGTTGTTGAAACAAAGAAGCTTCCCATATTCTGCTTAACAAAATCTGAATAATCAGCTATATTGCCTGCATCCTCTTTTGAAATAAACATTCTTGTGTTTCTTAGTTGCTTTCTTAAATCTGCATACTCTTTATATAGCTCATCATTAATAACTTTTCCTTTCGAGTACATCTCTTCAAACAATGCATCTATATCCTTAACATCAACCATTCCGTTCTTGATATGTTTATCTGTTACAGCTTTTATAATTTCATTTACCCTGGTGTCATTTCTCAGGTTGGTGATGTTGAAAGCTTTTGAGAGACTTTTTCTTAAGGTGTTAACTGCTTTTTTATAATAGTCTTCAGCTTTCTTTGTTCTGAATTTGGTATCATCGTTATCAACCGCTCCGTTTTCGGTCTCAACAGCTTCGTTTTTGTTAACACCTTCGGTATCTCTATCCAAAAGACCTACATTTCCGTTATCAGAGTTTCTGTAATCACTATAATCAGTAAAGTCATTTTGGGTGTTATTTGTCAAATTTCCTGAATTATTCCCCTTGACAATAGATTTATTCTGTGATACCATACCCTTAGAAGATGATGTTCCAGCGCTCGCAGGAGAACCATTTTGGTTCGTATTGCTTACTGGCATCATCTTTTTATTAACTTCTTTAAAGTCTATTAAATATTGATATTGTTCTTTACCTTTATCCCTTATGTTGAATGTAACATCATACAACTCTCCGTCTAAATATATTCGATTTTCAAACTTGTACCAATATTTTACACCTTTATGTGCTGAATTCTTAGGAAGAATATTGGGATTAACATAGCTTAGTTCTGTTTCAACTTTTTTGAATTTTGATGTAGATAAAATATCTGCTAAATCATAAAGTGAATTAATTTTAGAATTTTTTTCCTTCGTAGACCCCATTTCATCACCATAAAGATTTTTTTGAGCAGTAAACCTATCACCTTTAACTTCTATTTTTTTAGTTCCTGTATTTAGTGTAACTGCACCCAAATTAAAAATCGTAGCTACTCGTTCTTTGAAGTTTTTTTGCTTGACATCTTGTGATGTTCCTACAGGAAAGTCTGTTTTATATATTCTTATTCCGCTTTTAGTTACACCTTCAAAAGAAAATGATGTATTATTCAAATTCACGGTATTGTTAGATGTCTCATTACCATTCTTTGCCCCATCTCTTACTGCTTTTTCGAACAGTTTGATTGCTTCTTCATATTGGGTGAAGTTAGTAAACTTTGCATAATATCTTCCTTCGTTATGGGTAAGCTTGTCCTTTATTTTGTTATAGGTGTCTTTTATGGTGTTTACTATTCCTCTTGCTGTTGCTAAATCGTGGTTTGCAAGCTCTGTGAGAGCAGAATATCC
>JAZNWH010000071.1:0-3732 GCA_045593265.1 Clostridia bacterium
TCACGGTAATTTATACTTATCATCCGCGCACCTCCTAACTGTACTAATACACTTAGTACAGTTTTAATATAACATCACTTTTCCACACTGTCAACACATTTTTTGAAAGTTTTTCCGCTTTTTAACACCTATATATCAAAAAATAAACCGACCCTTGTGGTCGGTTTATTTGTATGGTCGAAGTGATAGGACACAGCCGCTGCGCGTCTTGCCTGCTTGGCGACCCAAGTCTTTGACTTTGCTACCCGCCTGCGCACCTTTTTACTAAAAACAGTTCCCCAAACTGTTTTTACGCAAAACCCTCCTCGAGCTTCAAGTCCTTTTTAATTCAAATAAAAAAGATAACTATCCGGAAAGATAGTTATCTTTTCTGGCACTAATGGTCAATTTTAATATGAACTAAAAAGCGGTGCATTTTTTCAAAAGATTAATTCATAGCGAACTTTCCTATCTTATTGACATTTTTATAAAATCATAGTATGATTATTCATATCAATCATACAAAGGAGAGATTATAATGAATATACCCGAAGGGAAATATGCATGGATGGTCAAAATCGGAGAAAAGGGACAGTTTGTTATTCCTAAAGAAGCAAGAGAAATGTTTGAATTGCACCCAGGTGATGAAGTTTTAGTTCTTGGTGATGTCGAGCGAGGAATTGCAATTCTTCCGAAAGCAAAGCAGCAGGATTATATTAAACGTATTTTCAGCGATATAGATGAATGAAATCAGGCAAAATCTTTTTGTTAGGAGGAAACTGTAGATGCTTGCAATTGAAACAAAAAATTTAACTAAAAGATATAAAGAAAAAACAGCGGTAAATGGCATAAATCTAAAAATAAATCAAGGTGAGTTATTTGCTCTGCTTGGCACAAATGGTGCCGGAAAGACAACCACAATCAAAATGCTGTCAACTCTGATTTTACCAACTGACGGTGAAATTAAAATTAATGGACTTGATATAGTAAGAGACCGACAGAAAATAAAAGAATTAATCAATGTGTCTCCTCAGGAAACCGCTATTGCTCCCAACCTTTCTGTAAAAGAAAACCTGGAATTTATGGCAGGAGTATATCAAATTACGGAAAGCCAAGAAAAAATAAATGAATTAATTAAAATGTTTAAGCTGAACGAGGTGCTGAATCAAAAGGCAAAAACTTTGTCCGGAGGCTGGCAAAGAAAAGTATCTATAGCAATTTCTTTAATCAACGAACCTAAAATATTATTTTTAGATGAACCAACGCTTGGACTCGATGTAATTGCACGAAAAGAATTGTGGTCGGTTATTGAAAATTTAAAAGAGAAAATAACAATAATACTCACAACTCACTATATGGAAGAAGCTGGAAGCTTGTCAGACAGAATCGGCATAATGGCAAAAGGAAACTTAATTGCCGTAGGTACTGCAAAGGAACTGACAGAACAATCTGATTCAGAAAATTTTGAGGATGCATTCGTGAAAATAGCAACAGGGGGTGAATTATAATATGAGAACATTAAACTTTGCAAAGAGAAATTTCAAGGAAATCGCAAGAGACCCGTTAAGTTTGATTTTTGCTGTTATATTACCATTGTTTTTGCTGTTTATATTTCAGCAATTTGATATACCAAATGATAGTTATAATTTAGAAAATTTTACTCCCGGTATTGTAGTTTTCGGATTTTCTTTTATAACACTGTTCACAGCAATGCTTATCAGTAAAGACAGGACAACATCATTGCTGATACGACTCGGAATTAGCCCAATGAAACCTGTGGATTATATATTAGGATATATATTATCAATTATTCCAATTATACTCATTCAAAATATATTATTTTTTATTCTGGCGATTTGTTTGGGCCTGAGTTTTAGTATAAACATAATATGGGCAATACTTGCTTCAGTAATTATAGCACTCTTATTTATAGGAGGAGGAATCATAATAGGCAGTATATCATCTGAAAAAGCATCGTCAGGAATATCAAGCATTGTAGTTCAACTTGTATGTTTCACAAGCGGAATGTATTTCCCAAGAGAAGCACTTGGAAAGGTTTTTGGAACAATTTGCGAATATTTGCCTTTTGAATCCTCATTAATAATATTAAAAGGCATAATGAATAATAGTTTAGAAAGTATTGAGGCAAGAAATGTCATTATATTTGTTGTTTATACTTTTGCCATTTTAGTTATATCGGTAATCGTTTTTAAAAAGAAAATGATAAGCGACAATAAATAATAACAAATGCACCGCTTTTCGGGATTGAAACGAAAAAGCGGTGCATTTTATTTCTAGAAAAGTTCAGGGGGGGAATTTGCAACTGTATTTTCAGTGATAAAAACTATGTTTTTTCCTATTATATATTTCACACAGAAACTTATCTTTCTGGTAAAGTCCTTTACTTAAGCGGTTTTAATCAAAGAAAAAGAAGCGTAACTTTGTATCAAAATTACACTTCTCATTTGGTCGAAGTGATAGGACTCGAACCTACAGCATCTTGCTCCCAAAGAAATCAGGAGTACCTGTTTCCGCTTGTTTCCGGGCATTTCCGCCCCTTTCCGCTCGGAAACACATCCTTTCCGGCACTCTTACCTCCGCTGTTTCCGTGTACTCCGGTCGCAGTAGTGGGATAAACTGTGGTCAAAAAACAGCCTCACATTTGTTGGATTTCCAACCGTGTGAGGCTGCTTCATTTTGCTGATATTTTCCATATCAAAAATTGAGCCGCAGTAGACAAAGAAGAAGCGATATCAGTGGACAGAGGGGACAAAAGCTTTTATAAAAATGTAGAAATACGCAATTTTTCCGAAAGTGCATATTGACTTGGCGTATGGTATATGCTATAGTAGACTTAAGAAAAATGCGTAAATACGCAAAATTCCCGAAAGAGGTTTGGGCTATGATTGAAAGAAAAAAATATCTTGAAAGATTAATTGCTAAGAAAGAAAACGGTTTGGTAAAGGTTATTACCGGCATTAGAAGATGCGGCAAATCGTATTTGTTGTTCAATATTTATAAAAAATATCTCAAGTCGATCGGCGTAGAAGATGAGTGTATCATCTGCCTTGCGCTCGATGATGACGAGAATATCAAGTACCGTAACCCTCTTGAACTTGGCAAGTATATTCGCAGCTTAACTGTAGATGAAAGCAAAACGTATTATGTGTTTCTTGATGAGATTCAAAAGGTTGTTACCATTCAAAACCCCTATGTGGAAGGTGTCGAGGATAAGATCGGCTTTGTGGACGTTGTGCTCGGACTGATGAAACACGAAAACATTGACGTATACGTGACCGGCAGTAACTCGAAAATGTTATCCTCAGACATTCTCACCGAATTCCGCGGACGCGGTGACGAGATCCGTGTGAATCCTCTTTCTTTTGAAGAGTTCTATCATGCGTACGAAGGCGATAAGCGTGATGCTTGGCAAGAGTATTATACCTACGGTGGTCTGCCTCTTGTGATGAAGAAAAAAGGACACGAGGAAAAAGCGAAATACCTGGAGTCTTTGTTTGGTAAAATATATATCGGTGATATTATAGAACGAAACAAGATTTTGCACGATAAATCCGTTCTTGACGACCTTTTGAATATCATTTCTTCTTCGGTAGGATCACTTACTAACGCAAGCAAGATATCCAAAACATTTAAAAGCGAAAGACAAGTAAGCATAAGCGATGAAACCGTCAGCAGATATCTGGACTTCTTCATTGATGCATTTATGATATATAAAGCCGAACGGTATGATGT
>JAZNWH010000072.1:0-27397 GCA_045593265.1 Clostridia bacterium
AAGAAATTCGTTAAATAACGAATTTCTATTACAAAGTGCCTTGTGTTTTGAACAAACTTCGCCTCTCGACGTACCATCGTACGCCTTCGGGTAACCCAACAAAGCCTTTGAATTTGGCTTTGTTGGCTCAGTTTGTCCAATCTGCACTATTTTCCGTCCACCCCAAAGGAGCTGTAGCAAAACGAAATCTGTTTTGCTACAGCTCCTGTTATATTATTTCAGAACACCGCTCATTAATTTAACAGCTCTTTGCCATGCAAGGCGCTCTTCATCGGTAAGCTGTTCATTTATATAGTGATAGTCGTGTTTACGGATAATCTCATCAAGACATTTTTTAGCGTGAGTAAGATTTTTGTTTTGAACATCCGAAAGTTTTTTAATAAGCTCTTTGTTGCGCGTAAGCTTTTTCATTCCTTTGAGATGAGGTCGGCATATACATGTTTTGGTGTCTCTGAAAGCATCTGAAAATTCTTCGCTTTCACCAAAAAAGTTAAGGAATGCATTAAGAGAACGTCTGAGTGCATCAATTTCCAAATCGCATACAAGACATCCGTCTTTTTTCTTTGCATTAGGGTTTTTAATGTAATCGTCTATAAGGACTGTATAAATAATAGAATGTCCCAACGGATCTCCTTTTCCCATCATAGCCTTTGCATGCTTGGGACAAAAACCACCTGTTTCCATAATTCTTTTTCTCATAGAACGGTCGTTTACGCACTCATATAAAAATTCTTCTAAGAAATTATCAAGCCATTCATCCATTATTAAACAAACAGGGCAGTCGTCTTTTTTAAATAATTCAAGATATTCGTAATACTGATTTGTTTTGTATAGCATATTCTGTACCTTCCATTAAATGAGCCGCCTTACAAGGCGGCTCATTGTATATATTTTATTTACCGAGGATTACAATTGAAATTGCTTCGTGAGTAAATCCGTTTGAAGTGATTACCGCTGTAATTGTATCTCCTTCTTTAATTGACGCAAGAGTTCTTGATTTTTGAGTAGTTCCATCAATTATTGATGCATTTTTCTTGACAAATACCTGTTGTGTTGTTCCTTCGCTGGTTGTAAGAGTAATGCACATATAATTTGTATCAACATTCTGAACAGTACCTACAACGTTTACTGTATCTACGGAAACAGCTGCTGATTCAATATCAATCTTGGTAACAGTTGAGCTTTCTACTGTTAAAGTTGCTTTATCTCCCAATCTTAAATCATAAACATTGGCATTTTCAACTCCGTTGATGTTGATTTCGATTGCAGATGCATCGATTGCACAATCAATTGATGCAGAACCTGTGTTTACTGTAATGCTTGGTGAAGATGAAATTACGATTTTTTCAATGGTACCATTTACAGTTTTTATGCTGCTTGTTGCAGTAACTACAGAAACATTGTTGTAAACAAGATTTACTGTAACTCTGTCGCCAACCATAAGTTCTGAAACAGCTGATTCTTTTCCGTTTCTCTTTACATCTACATTTGCAGCGAGCTCATACTCAACAGTTGAGTTGTCAGCAAGCTTAATTTGCAATTTTGCAGGTGATTCATAGATAAATGCCGAAATTGTTCCTGAAACAGATTTGTTCTTTTCTTCAGCAACGATGTGAACAACCTTATTATTTTCAATCTGTAATGTGAGGTAGCAATTAACTTTCATATCTTCAAAAGAAGCAGGAATGCCATTTACATAAATTTCACAATCTTCGTCAAGAGTGTATTCCTGAGCATCTGTAGATGTAATATCAGATTTGAGTGAAATTTTCTTTACTGATTTTGTTGATACATTTGAAGAATAAATACCTGATACTGTTGAATCTGCAACAACTTTTGCACCTTCAACGAAGATAAGCTCTGAATTTGAATAAATTGCTGTAATTTTATCACCAATGGAAAAATCGTTAAGAGCTTCAATATCTTCGCCATTATATTTAACAGGTACAACATTTGAGTGAATATTTATAGTTTTTACAGAACCTTTGTCATCTGTATACTTAATACTGTCAGTTACAGTATTAACTTCGAGAACAGTACCTCTTGAATATGTTAAATTAAGCTTATCCATAGCTTTTTTCAAAAGAACTGCCATTTGTGCTCTTGTAACGGAAGTATTAGGACTGAATTCTGTTTCGCTCATACCAAGCATAATTTCGTGTTCGTAGCAATATTCAACATATGCTTTTGATGCTGCAGGTATTGATGCAGAGTCATCAAAAGAGAGAACCGGCATAGTGTTCATTTTAACCTGTTCTTCTGCACCGATAAGCTTAACTAAAATTACAGCAGCCTCATGTCTTTTGAGTTCGTTGTTTCCTACATTGCCCTTTAAGAAATTATAAAGTTCGCTTTCTGAATAAATACCTCTGTAAATAAGGTATGAGAGCGTCTGTTCATATGAAGGATATCCAAGGGAAGAAACTGTAGATGAGTATGTATCGTAAGCCATTTGGAGATAATCCTCTTCGCCTTTTGCAACAGAGCCTGCTATTCTTGAAACGAGAAGAAGTGCATCAACTCTTCTTACTGCATCTTCAGGAGCAAAAGTATGCTCGTCGTATCCGTTTATGATGCCCATTTTAGCCATCTCAGTAATCTGTGCATCTGCCCAACTGTACTTTACAGGATCTACATCGGTAAATGAAGAAGCAAATACCGACATCTGTGCAAGCACAAGAATTAAACATAAAATTGTTGAAATCAGTCTTTTTTTCATGTTATACCTCCAAAAATAGAATATTTCTAATCTAATGATACCATATATTGTGTTTTTTTTCAATAGTTTTATAAAAAAAATAATGTATATACAGGGGAAAAAATGGTAATAATCAAAATGAATAAATACAGTGTGAAAGAAGAGTGAAAACATGGCAGGAAAATTTAAAAATAAAAAGATATTTTTGATGGTTGCTTTGTGTTTTCTTGCATTTACAGCCATTACATTCTGGAGTGCGCCTGATGTGGAGGATAGAGAAGAACCTGTAATTTCTGAACAGAAAAATGTAGAAGCTGAAAAACCATTGATTTTTGTAAATGAAGAGGAGGATGCTGTTGAAACGGAAATTATTGAACCTGTTGAAGAAGAGAAAATTTATGTGTTTTCTCTTTCATATCCTGTTACAGGTGAAATAATACAAGGTTTTTCAGGTGATAATCTCGTATATTCTAAAACTCTTGATGATTGGCGTGTTCATAACGGTATTGATATAAAAGCTGATGAGCTTGAACGTGTTCTTGCCTGTGAACGAGGTGTGGTAGAAAAGGTCTACGAGGACGAGCTTATGGGGAAAACAATAATAATTGATCATCAGAACGGATATAAAACAATTTATTCAAATCTTTCATCAACAGAGCTTGTAAATAATGGGGATGAAGTGGAAAAGGGAGATATAATAAGCGGGGTAGGGAATACAGCAATTATAGAATCTAACCTTGAAAGCCATATACATTTTCAGGTTATTAAGGACGGAATCAATGTTGATCCACAGGAGCATATTAATAAGGACCAATAAAAAACAACTGTTAAAATCCAACGGATTTTAACAGTTGTTTTTTAAATTTCGATAAACTTGTCAGCATCTAAGAAATACAAATAAGCTTTGACTTTTTCTGTGCTATGCATTTTTTTAACAGCATCTTTATACAGGGTAAGCTGTATTTCATAGTCTTTTACTTTTTCATTGATGTTTTTGTCTGTTACTTTGTCTGATTTGAAATCGATAACTGTATAGGTGTCATCCTCAAGGAAATACAGGTCAATAATACCTTGCACCAGAATTTCAACACCCTTTGTTTCATCATCTGCAATACTGCTGTCGCACATAATTTCAAAAGGAGCTTCAACGTAAACCTCCGTTGAGGAATAAATCTTTGTACAGATATCAGATTTAAGAAAATTCATTACTTGTTTAACAGGTATATTTTTATATTCTTGCTCCGTAATGACATTTTTACTCAGGAGAGTATTGAGCATATCTTTAAGTGCTTGTTCATCTTTAATTTTTGATTTTATTGCCTTTTCAAAAATAAGATGTATAAGTGTTCCTTTTTCTGCACCCGACAGTTCATCATTTTCGCCAATCATATTTTCTTTTAAAAAGTGTATGTTTCTGTATTGTAATTTGTTACGTTTAATGTTACTTACAGAATATTTTGTATACACTTCGTTTTTGATATGATTATACTGCCATGTGAAAAGTTCATCAATATTCTCAAAGGTTTGTTCAGTCTCTTCAGGTAAATTATTAATGTTAACTGTTTCGCAGTATTCATAATCCTTAAGAGAAGTAAATTTTACAGTTATGGGACAGTCGGTTTTTAGCATTTGTGAATTAATATTTAATGTATTTCGCAGTTCCTCAAAACGGTCAAAGCGTACTAAAGACATACAAATCCATTCCATAAGACTTGATGCTTCTCTTACTATATGAGAGCCGAATTTTAAAGTTTTGCATTTTGCTGCGGCAGTCAGTTTTTTTGCAAGCTTTTCATTGTTTACCGTTCCCATTACAATCAATTTTTCCTTTGCTCTTGTAAGAGCAACATAGAGTATACGCATCTCCTCGGATAAGCCTTCATTTTTCTTTACATTCATAAGAGCGTTTTTGACGGGAGATTTATATTTAATATGCTTGTCTGATACACAGTCAAAGGCAAAACCGAAACGATTGTGAGTTTCTATTTTTGATTTGCTTGCAAGGTTGAATTTCGTTGAAGTTTTAGGCAGTATTACTACAGGATATTCAAGACCTTTACTTTTATGTATAGTAGTAATAGTTACTGAGTCGTTATTATCAGGCAGTTTTTTTGGTGAAATCATTGATGCAATTTTATCGTCATAATTGTCGATATAATTAAGAAAAGCGTATATTCCTTTAAAACTGTCTGCCTCAAAATCTTTTGCACACTTTAACAGATAGTTGATATTTGACTGTCTTTGCATACCACCTGTCATCGCACCTGCGTATTCATAAAAATTACTGTCTGTAAGAATTTGCTGAATTAATCGGTACGAGTTGGTATGTGTCTTTAAATCACGATATTTTTTCAGGGATTTTCTGAAGTTTTCCACTATTGTTTTTTCGTGTAAATCATCAAATTCGCAAGAAAGAATTTTTTCACAAAAAGAATCTTTCTTCTGCATAGAAGCAATCGCCAAAGAATCATCGCTTAATCCGAAAATCGGACTTTTTAAAACTGCAGCTGCTGAAATATCGTCATAAGGATTGTCTATAATCCTCAAAAAGGCAAGGATTACTTTTATTTCGTAAGAGGATAAAAGATATTCAGTATTGTCATCAACAAAAACAGGTATTCCCATATTGGAAAGAGTGGAAGCAAATACGCCTATAACACCTTTTGCATTACGCAGTAAAATCGAAAAATCGCGATATGTTGCATTTCGTTGCTCGCCATTTTTGTCAGTAACTTTGAAGCCTGACTCAATCATCTGCTGAATTTTAGCACCTGCAATATAAGCTTCTCTCTGGGTGTTTTCCATATTATCTTCATCAGTAATTTCATCGGAAATAAGCAAAATCTCTGTTTGTGGGTCATAATCGTTGTAAACAGCAGAACCGTAATTAAGCATTTCATTTTCTGTATAATCAATTTCTCCTGCTTTTCTGTCCATAATTTGTGAAAAAACAAGATTAGTAAAATCAAGTACAGACTTTCTGCTTCTGAAATTACTTGATAAGAATATTTTTTTGCCCTGTTCGTTTCCACTTTCGCTGAAGCAATCAATCTTATTTATGAAGATAGAAGGTTCGGCATTTCTGAATTTATAAATACATTGCTTCATATCACCAACCATAAATAAATTCTTTTTGTTTTTGGAAATGGCAGTAAAGATAACCTCCTGAACAGGGTTGGTGTCCTGATACTCATCTATTATTATTTCATCATATTCGTCCTGAAGGATTTTGGCTGTTTCTGATGGATTTTCATTTTCATCATACAGAAGTCTAATTGTCAGATGCTCTAAATCGTTATAATCCAGTGCATTTATTTCTGCTTTTTTTTCACTGAAAACGACAGCAATTTTTTCTACAAGATTTTTCAGGGTTTTTCCCTGAACCAAGCAAATGTCAAGCAAATTTACCAGAACATCTTCGCTGCAATATAAAAATTCATCAATTGCTTTTTTTATGTTTGAACGAAATTCGTCTCTGTATACTTTAAAGGCTTGTGCATTTGCGTCTTTTGAATACTTTCTTGGAAAATCACGTCTTTCAAGCTTAAAGTTTTTCTGAAAATCAGAGTAATTTGTTACAGGTGAGTGAAGCTTGTCCAAAAGCTGCTGAGCTTCCACTAAATCTGTTTCAAATAAGTCTCTGAGCTCCAGCTGGGGATTTTCATCAAGAAAAGCTCTCTGTGTTTCGTAAATATCTATGTTAACACGGATTTTCTCTTTTATAGCATCAACTATTTCTTTAAACCACATTGTATCAGTAATATTTTCTTCATCAAAGTTTCTGATTGATTCTTCAAGCCATTTTTCGGGGTATGGCATAGATTGTGAAGCGTTATATATAATGTCAACCATATTAAATACAGCATCGTCATCTGCAGTTTTGGAGTAAGCTGATACAAGGCTTAAAAAGTTTTTATCATTTTCTTCATATAACTCCATTGACACCTGGTCATAAGATTCTTTGAAAATCAGCTTGCGTTCTTCAGGCTGCATTATCGAAAAATCAGCAGTAATGTCAAGCTCCTCAAAGTGGGTACGAATAAGTCTTGAACAAAATGAGTGCATAGTTGAAATGTTTGCATCGTTTATGAGCAGTAACTGCTTCTTCAGTCTGTCTTTCAGCTTTGACGGGAAATCTTTGTCTTTTAGTCTGTCTTTGATTTTATCTGCAATGCCTTTTTTCATCTGACTTGCTGCTGCTTCTGTAAATGTAACAATTATAAAACGGTCAATGTCGCTTGTTTCAAGTTTTCGTAGAATTCTTTCCACAAGAACAGCAGTTTTTCCTGAGCCTGCAGCTGCAGACACGAGAATTGAGGAATTTGTTGATGTGATAGCATTTTCCTGAGATGGGGTCCAGTTAACTGTATTACTCATCGGTAAATTCCTCCTTTATAATTTCAAGTATATCATCTTTCTTAAGATTCAGCGATTTCCTGAATTTTGAATTTGTGCTTTCAAAACCACATACAGCACTGAAAGGACAGTATGTGCATGATGTACCCATACCTCTTATGCAAGGTGAGGGAGAAATTTCGCCATTTAAAATTCTGTCTCCAAAATTAGTTGCATTTTTTACAGCCTGTTTTTCAAAAAGCATATATTCAGCTTTAGTAAGCACATCGCCTTTTAAAATATCATCCTTTGCAGAAATTTTTATTACCTTTGATTTTTCATAATTTTCATCCATGATTTCTGCGACTTTTTCGTCTCCTACCATAAAGCCGCTCATCTGACGGGCGAGGTATAAAGCCTCCTCTTGAGCTTCGGGAGTAAGTGCTTTCTTACATTCAATTTCAGGAGTGGAGAGGGTAAGATAAAACATACCGGATGCTTCTCCGCTCTTTTTACGTATTGCAGCAGAATAGAGGAAAAGCTGAAGCATATAACCCTCATAAACTTCACTTAGGTCTAAGCTTTTTCCCGAGGATTTATAATCGACAATTCTGAACTTATCGTCAAAAGCGTCAATTCGGTCAACAGTTCCGTAAAGGGTAAGAGTGTTTCCTTCGGGAGTAGTAACCTCAAAAGGCGTGAGATTATCCTTTAACTTATACTCAACAGCTACAGGCCGCATTTTTCCTGACTGTATATGGCGTACAACAGTCCATGCTGTTTCTGCACCTGCATTTTTCATTCTTGTAATAAAGAAGTCCTGCCTTTTGTCCATTAAAGGAAATTTTGCTTTTATTTCATTTAAAGCAGTCTCTGCTGACAGGGATGCAATACGGTCGCTTTCCTCTTTTGTTATAGATTCCCATTCAATGTTGTTTTCAATTATATGGGAAGTAAAGCACTCTAAAATACGATGCATAAAGGTTCCTGCATCGGTAACTTCGTAATTTGATGTTTGGTTTTCATTAAGGGAAAGTCCGTATCTTGCGAAGAAGGAAAACGGGCATTTGGCGAATTGTTCAAGTCTGGAAACGGTAGCATTAATTTTTCCTTTGTAAAGAATGTTTGCAGTTTCTTTGCTGATTTTTTCAGATAAACTGTAGTATTTTGCACTTAAAACCTTATTAAAATTATTATACTTTCCATACTTGTTTTCGAACCATTTTTTAACAGCTTCTTTTTCAGCAGAATTATCTCTCGGGGCAAAAGCTGAAATTGAAGCTTTCGGTGTAGTTATAAGAGATTTTAAGGAACGCTGCTGAGAGAAAATCTGAGTAATTGAAGAAAACATTTCTTTTAAATCACTAATGATTTCTGCTTGTTCATTTCCTTTACCACCTTCATAAGAGGAGGGATATGAAATATAAAGCTTCTGAGAAGGAACTGTTAAAAGAGAATACATCTTAAAAGGTTGTTCCATTGCTTTTTTACGGTTGTCGGGAGCAAGTGTTATACTGTTTTTTTCAAAAATACGTCTTTCAGTATCTGTAATGATACCAGTACCACTTATCGACGGAGGCAGGGCGTTTTGTGTAGCTCCGAGCACAAATAAAACCTTTACTTCAGATAAACGACTGTCTTCAAAACCACCTATTAAAACTCTGTCGCTTGAAACGGGTATTGAACCTACAGTGCTTTGCATAAAAGCTGAGGACAGCATATCACGAAATTTTGTAAGGGTAATTTTAGTTGTTCCCATACAAATTTTAAGCTGATTAAGACATTCAAAAATTGTTTCCAGTACGGATGAAAACAAAGCACTTTGATAAAGCTCGCCATCATCAAAAAGATTCTTTGAAAAAGTCTCCACTTGTTCTGTAAGCTGTATTTTTTTGCAGAAATTTTCAGTTGAAGTGCAAAAATCAACGGCAGAAGTTCCACCTGTAAGATCATTTTTAAATGTTACAACAGTATCTGTAATTTTTCTTCTGATACTGTTTATTTTTTCTATATCATATTTGTCAGATAAATAAGTCCAGTCCTCATTTTTTTGCCATTGTTTGCCTTTTATTCCTGTTTGTGTAAGATATTTTTCAAACAGGACTGTCTCCTGAAAATCAACACCTAAAAAACCGCTTTTAAGTAAATTTATAATATCGTTTTTTTCAAAATTTGATATGCAGGTATTGCACAGATTAATAAAAAATGAACATAGTGAATGCTTTGCAATACTTAATTTAGTGTCTGCATAGTAATCAATATCATATTTTTCCAGAATATCGCAAAGAATATCGTTATAGGCAGAGGGGTCGGAAGATATTATCGCAATATCTGAGAATTTATATCTGTTATTTTTTGTCAGATTATAAATTTCCCAACCACACAAATCGCATTCTGAATATATACTGTCTGAATTTAAAATAATGATGTCGTCTGTTTCTTTTGTATATGTATTTCCTGAAAATGAATAAAAGTTTTTTTCTAAAAACATCAGTTCATCACTATGCTTATAATTTTCCTTAAGATAAACTTCTTTGTTGTATAAATTTTCACCAACAAGACTTTTAAGTTTTTCCCTGGTTGCTATAACAGGTGCAAACAAAAATTCATTATCCCGGGAAAATGGGAGAGTTATGTAAACGTTTTTAGTTACTTCGCATAAAGCTTTTATAACAGAAAGCTCAACAGAGGTAAAGCTGGAAAATCCGTCAATATAAATTGAAGTATCCTTGAGCGAAGCATTTTTATAAATGAGAGATGCAAGCAAGTTAAGATTATCTTCGCTGTCAAAACCGAATTTTTGTATTTCTGATGTGTATTTTTCGTATAAAAGTGTAAGATCCTTAAATTTAAGAGCAGGTTTTCCCGATAAAACAGATAATCCTTTTTCTAAGGTTTTTGTGTCTACACCGTGTCTTTTAAACTCGGAAAATGTAGATAAAATCTGCCCTGATATGGCAGAATGTTTCTGTGAGTTTTTAAAAACAGTAAGATTTTCTTTGTTTTCGGTAAGAAGTCTGTTTATAATAAGTGTTTTTCCTATAGCAGAAACGTATTCTCTTTTTTTTGAATTTTCTTCTTTGTAAAGAGTGTGGAAAAGACGATTAAAGCTTAATACGTTACAGTTTAGCCCTAAAAAACCTAATGATTTTACAGCAAGTCTTTCCATTGAAAGGGAGGTTTGTTCGGGCACAATAATAATACTTTTATCCTGATGTTTTTTAATTCTTTCAAGACAAAAGTTTGTTTTACCGCTTCCGGAACGTCCGTAAATTATATTAAGTGCCATAGAAAAACTTCCTTTCTTACAATAATTATATCAAAAAACTCTTTCTTTTACAATATACAAATTAAATTCAAATTGTTTATTTGAATCGAATTGACAAGTTATTGAAAATGTGATAATATAGTATTCATTACTAAATAATGCAACTAAGAGGTGATTGTAGTGAAATTGGAAAAGTTATTATATAAAGCTGATTATTATGATAATTTTAACAGCTTTATTTTAGGAATAAGCAAGAAATATTCTAATAAAGATGCCTTTATATATAAGGATAAGAAAGAACAAAAAAATGTTACTTATCAACAATTTGCTAAAGATATAGCCTTTGTCTTAAAAGGTTTTGAAAAAAATAATCTGTCTGGAAGACATATTGCAGTTATGGGGCGTAACAGTTACAATTATGCACTTATTATGCTTTCGTGTATGTGTTCAAATTGTGTTTTTGTTCCTGTGGATAAGGATTTAACTGCTACGCAGATGACTAATCTTTTAAACCACAGTGAAAGTGATGTTTTATTTTTAGATACAAAGTATGCAGAAAAAATAAAGGAAAGTGAAAATAACTTAACTACATTAAAAAAGATTGTTCTTTTTGATGAGAGTGAATTTATTGATGCCGAACTCTTTTCGGATTTCGGTGAATATACCGATGATTATGAAGATGTTATTAAAAACATAAAAAAAGATGTAAACAGAATAGCATCTATAATTTATACATCAGGTACCACAGGTGAGCCTAAGGGTGTAATGCTCAGTGAAAAGAATATTATTTCATGTGCTTATAACGGAGCGAGAATATGTCCTGTTCTGACAAAAGGACTTTCTGTGCTTCCATATCACCATACTTATGAAGAAAACTGTTCTTTGTTGGTATCTTTATGGTGTGGTGCGACTATTTGTATAAATTCAGCACTAACTAAAGTTTTATCTGAGCTTAATTTGTATAAGCCTGATTATATGGTTATTGTTCCTGCGTTTGCTGAACTTTTTTATAAAAATATCATTAAAAATGTTCAGGCAAAAGGGAAAGAAAAAACCGTTAAAACAGGAATTAAAATAACACAGCTTTTACTTAAAGCAGGGATTGATTTAAGACGTGTGCTTTTTAAAGAAATACATCAGGCATTCGGAGGAAATCTCAAAAAGATTTATTGTGGCGGAGCACCAATAAATGCTGAAACAGCTCGTTTCTTCGAAAAGATAGGTATTAAATTTATATGTGGATACGGAATAACTGAATGTTCCCCTCTTGTATCAGGAAATACAGATAAATTTAACGACCATTCTACTGTTGGTTTGCCAATTCCTTGTGTAGAAGTTGAAATCAGGGACAAGACACAGGACGGCATAGGGGAAATCTGTGTAAAAGGCGACAGCGTTATGGTTGGATACTATAAAAATGAAGAGGCAACAAAGAATGCAATAAAAGATGGATGGTTTTATACAGGGGATTATGGATTTTTCAACGATAAAGGTCAGCTTACAATTTCGGGAAGAAAGAAAAATATAATAGTTCTTAGTAACGGTAAAAACGTTTATCCGGAAGAAATTGAAGAAAAGTTAAAGGAAATAGAAGAAATAAAGGAAATTGTTGTTCGTGGTATTGAGGATGATGGGTATATAAAAAATCTTCTTGCGGAAATATATCCTGATGAAGAAAATCCAATTTCAGAAATTGAATTGTTTGAAAAAATTAAGAATGCATTGATGGAATATCCGTCATACAAACGAATTGAAAAAATTATTTTAAGAGATGAACCATTTCCCAAAACTACTACTAAAAAAATTAAACGATAAACAAATAAAATGAGTGCGGTTTTTCGCACTCATTTTTGATTAAGCAGAATATTGGGATTATGGAAATCAAGGTCAATACACTCACAAGAAGAATTTCATATCCCGTAGTGGATAAATCTGTTTTCTGATTATATTGTTTATTTGAAATTTCTCATACTGTAAAACAAATATTGCTGTGCAAAGCCGGCAAGATTTCCGAATTTTTCTTTTGCAAAGCAATTGATTTTATCAGGAGTCAGTTCGTTAAAACCATAAAGCTCAGTTAAAACTCTTTTCATCCATACATCTGTAGGAAATACTTCGCCTCGTTTAACTGAGAATAAAAGTATGCAGTCTGCAACCTTAGGACCGACACCTTTGATTTTGGAAATTTCCTTCCTTGCAAGTTCGATATCGCTGTTTTTTAAAATGTCTGTGCTTATACTGTTGCTATTAAATTTTTCTACAGCATCGCAGATATAGGATGCACGGTAGCCTGCCTTTAAGAAATCAAGGTCTTTTTCCTTGATTCCTTTTAAAGCTTCTTTAGTGGGAAATGAATAAAAGTTACCTTCGATTTTTTGACCGAAAGCACGACAGAAATTTTCAACAATACCTTTTATTCTGGGAATGTTGTTATTTTGTGAAATTATAAAACTTATAACCGTTTCAAAAAGCTCCTGATTAAGCAGCCTTATTCCTTCGCCTTGCTTTATCGCATTTTCCATAACAGAATCAACAGTAATTTTTTTCTTTATGGCAGAATAATCTGTATCAAGGTCAAGATATTTTTCCCATAGAGAAGAACTTGAAAGAACAAAAGTATTGTCTTTTCCTTCAATATTGAGGATTTCTCCGCTCACGACCCCTGTATAGCTGCTATCTTCATTTTTGTTCCAACGAAAGCATTGACCGCATTCAAATGTATCAGTAAGATTGAAATCATTAATTTTGAGAAGCATATAATCACCCGATTAATTTTATCATAGAGCAGGCGTTTTTTCAAGAAAATTTGACAAAAAGAAGTATTTTATATATAATGTATGGGATTATTGTGAGAACAAGGAGATTATTTATGAAAAATAAATACCTTAAGTGGTCAGTGCCTGTAATAGTAATTGTCATTGTGGCAATCGCAGTTACTGTTATGGCTTTAAATATAAATGGTGGAGAAGATTTAGTTCTTTGTCTTGAATATAACGGGGAACTTGAAAATTCTGCTGAGACAGATTATATGCCTTTGACCTATGGTAATCTTGCTTTTACCAACAACGGAATGATTGAACAGGCTTTGGAATTTCGCAACGGACGAATTGATTTAACCGGAAGCGAAAAGCTTCATCTGGATGATGAATTTACTTTTGCAACCTGGATTAAGGTTACAGATACATCAACTGTAGACCCTATAATATTTTGTCGTGAATCTTCCGACGGAAGTAAGGTAACAGGTCCTTTTAATATACATTTTTCTGATGGATATTCATTTATAAGAACGGATCTTACTTTTGTTGATTTTAAGGGTAATTACAATTCATATTCGTTCCCGTCAGAGCAGTTGTGGAGTACTGAAACAGTTACTTCTATGTGGCATCATATAGCAGTTGTTTTTAATAAAGACGTACTTTCTTATTACGTTGACGGAAGCTTATCAAGCAGTGTAAGACTTCCTGAGGGTATTAAGAATTATTCAAGTCTTGCAAATAACGGAAAAATCTTTTCTATAGGCGCAGGAGAATTTTCTGATATGTCTGCTATACTTGATGAAACTAAGTTTTATACCATTGCAATAGAAGAGCAGGATATTAAGTCAATGTACAATTCTGCAAAGAAAGAGTACAAGAACACACTTATTTTAAAGCCCGGCAGCGATGAGGCAATTTTTAATGGGAAAACTGAAAAAATGCCTACAGCAATAACCCGTGATAAGGAAACTGAAAGACTTATGGTTCCTCTTCGTTTTGTAACAGACAGAATGGGTGGAAGCATAAACTGGGACGGCGAAGACGGTTACGGAAGAGCAGACATTGTTTTAGGTGATAATCAGATTTCAATCTGGCTTATGGATACAAATGCTTTATCAAATCATAAGTACTGTAAGCTGGACGCTTATCCACAGGAAATTAATGATACTATGTGTGTTCCTATTCGATTTGTGGCTGAAGAGCTTGGTGCATCTGTAAATTGGAACGAAGAAAAAGAAGAGGTTACAATTCTTTTCTAAGACTTGACAAAAATATAAAAGTAATATATAATATTGTGGAAAATGACGTTGAATGTGTGTAAGTAGTATCCGAAAACTTCAAAAGAGAGGAAATGTCGTCGGCTGTGAGCATTTCTTGAAAGAGCGGAGTATGAATTTCAGCACAGGAGTTGTCTGCGAAAAGCGTTAGCGTTAAGCAGAATGTTTGCCGCATTAAGGCATAAAAGTGCAGAGGAAACTCTGAATTAGGGTGGTACCGCGAGCAATCTCGTCCCTATGGGATGTGGTTGCTTTTTTTATTCTATTAAAAACTTATGGAAGGAAGAAAGATATGCAATCTAAAATCAATAGTTTGAAAATTGAGATTGAAGAAGCTTTAAAAGGCGACGTAAATCGTGAAAGTTTTAAAGCAGCACGTGAAAAATATTTAAGTAAGAAGGGCATTGTTCCTTCTCTTATGACACAGCTTCGTGATTTTTCACCTGAAGAAAGACCTGTAATGGGTAAACTTATTAATGAGTTTAAGGTGTGGGCAGAAGCTCAATTTGATGAAGTGGAGGAAGAAATTAAAAAAGCAGAGCTTGCAAAGAAAAATTCTTCTGAAGCTGTTGATGTAACTATGCCCGGTATCAAAAATCAGACAGGTGCACTTCATCCTATTACTCTTGTTAAAAAGGAACTTATTGACATATTGTCAGGACTTGGTTTTGAAATTTTCGAAGGTCCTGAAATTGAAACAGATTATTATAACTTCACAGCACTTAACGTTCCAAAAGACCATCCTGCAAGGGATGCACAGGATACCTTCTATTTTTCGGATGATATCCTTTTAAGAACTCATACTTCCCCCGGACAGATAAGAACTATGCTTTCTAAAAAACCACCTATTAAGGTAATTGTACCGGGCAGAGTTTTCCGTTGCGATGATGATGCAACTCATACACCTATGTTCCATCAGATGGAGGGCTTGCTTGTTGATAAAAATATTAATCTCTGCCATCTTTACGGTATGCTTGACAGGCTTGCAAAAAGTCTTTTCTCAGATGACGTAAAGACACGTCTTCGTCCGTCGTATTTCCCTTTTACAGAGCCAAGTGTAGAAGTTGACGTAACTTGTTGCGAATGTGGAGGAAGTGGCTGTGGACTTTGTAAGGGTACAGGCTGGATTGAAGTTTTAGGTGCAGGTATTGTAAACAGAAACGTATTAATTGAATGCGGACTTGACCCTGAAGAATATTCAGGCTTTGCGTTTGGTATAGGACTTGACAGAATTGCAATGCTTAAGTACGGTATGAACAATATTCATATTCTCTTTGATAACGATATAAGAACATTAAAGCAGTTCAAAAAGCATGATAAATAGAAAGGAATGATAGAAAATGAAAGCACCACTTAGCTGGCTTAAAGATTATGTAGATATAGATATTCCTGTAAACGAACTTGAAAAAAAGCTTTTTGACGGTGGTTTAGAAGTTGAAGAACTTATTTATCTCGGAAAAGAAATTTCACGTTGTGTTGTAGGTATTATCACATCAATAGAAAAGCATGCCGATTCTGACCATTTGCAGATATGTAAATTAGATTGCGGCGACGAGTATGGCAGAGATATACAAATTGTTACGGGAGCGGACAACGTTTTCGTAGGTGCCCATGTTCCTGTTGCCCTTGATAATTCTACATTAGCAGGCGGCATCAAAATTAAGAAGGGCAAATTAAGAGGCGTTGAATCAAACGGTATGCTTTGTTCGGGTGAGGAACTCGGAATTACAGATGATATGTATCCCGGTGCAGATGTATACGGAATTTTAATTCTTCCCGAAGATACTGTGGCAGGTACTGATATCAAAGAGGTTGTAGGACTTGATGATTATATTTTTGATATCGGTGTTACTGCAAACCGTCCTGACTGCCAGAGTATTATAGGTATTGCAAGGGAAATTGCTGCAATACTCGGGAAGAAAATAAAAGAGCCTGCTCTTGATTTTACACCTGTTAAGGAAGCGAACGATACAGAAATCAGTGTATCTGTTGAAGCAGGAGATATTTGCCCAAGATATATAGCACATTATGTTAAGGATGTAAAAATAGGTGCATCACCTCAGTGGTTAAGAAAACGTCTTTTCCTTAATGGTATTAATTCTATAAACAACATTGTTGATATAACCAATTTTATTCTTCTTGAACTTGGTCAGCCTATGCATGCTTTTGACCTGACAACTCTTGAGGATAAAACAATAGTGGTAAGACGTGCCGAGGATAAGGAAAAAATTACTACTCTCGATGAAAAAGAGTTTGAACTTACAACAAACAATCTTGTAATTTGCGATTCAGTAAAGCCTGTTGCACTTGCCGGTATTATGGGTGGACTTAACAGCGAGATTAAGGAGCATACAGAAAATGTATTGTTCGAATCTGCAAAATTTGCCAGAGACAGTGTAAGAAAAACCTCACGCGCATTGGGACAGACATCTGATTCATCACTTAAATTCGGTAAAGGTGTTGATGAATATACTACCGAAATGGCAATGAAGAGAGCTTTGCATCTTATTGAAGAATTAGGTTGCGGAACAGTTTCCGAAACACATTTTGATATTTCAAACGGGGACAAATCTGTAAGAACCATCAAAACAACATTTGCTAAAATTAACGGAGTTTTGGGTATTGAAGTGCCTAAGGAAACGATTGTTGATATTTTAACAAGACTTGAATTTAATCTTGAGGTTAACGGAGAGGAAATTTCAGCAACAGCACCTTTATACAGAGAAGATGTTTACAGCTATGAAGATTTGGCAGAAGAGGTTATACGTCTTTACGGATACGACCATATTCCTGCGTCTAAGCTTGATACTGCCGAAGTAACAGATGGTGGACTTAATCTTAGTCAGAAGCTTGAATATAAAATGAAAAACGCACTTGCAAAGCAGGGTGTTTTTGAAACAGTAAACTTTTCTTTCTATTCTGTAAAAGACCTTGATATGCTTCATTATCCCGAAGATGCTCCGGAAAGAAAAGCTATAAGAATACTTAACCCTATTACAGAAAATTATTCGATTATGTGTACAACTTTGGCACCTGTAATGGTTAATACTATAGTAAGAAATTACAGAAACGGAAACAAGAGTGGAAGATTTTTCGAGCTTGCTCACATCTTTAAATCCGAAGAAACTACACTTAGCAGTCTTCCTGACGAAATTATGACACTTTCTGTAGGTGCGTACGGTGATGATGAAAGCTTCTTTACCGTAAAAGGTATACTTGAAGGTATGGCTGAAGAATTCGGACTTAAGCTTGAATTTGTAAAGGGAGAGAAGAGCTTCCTTCATCCGGGAATGACTGCTGATATTTTTGTAAATGGTGAATGTGTTGGTTATATGGGAAGACTTTCACATCAGGTGGAAGAAGAACTTGTTTTAGTAAAACCTGCGTATGTTGCTGAAATTAACTATGATATGTTAAAACAGCATTTTGGTGTAAGTATGAAATATGTGCCAATTTCTCAGTTTGATGAGGTTGAACGTGATTTTGCTTTGATTTGCGATGAAACAGTTACTTGTGGAGACATAGAAAACACTATGAAGAAAGCTTGTAAGTATATAACTGATGTTAAGCTTTTTGATGTGTTCAGAAGTGAAAAATTAGGCACAGGTAAAAAGAGTATGGCATTTAATGTAATCTTTACACCTGAAGATAAAGAACTTTCAGCTAAAGAAATTGATAAATTTACAACTAAAATATTAAAAGACCTTGAATTCAAGTTAGGCATTCAGTTAAGATAAAATTAAATAGTATACAGCGTTATGATTGTATCCTTATGGATGTAAATCATTACGCTGTATTTTTTTCACTAAAAAGCATTTAACACATAAAATAAAATAAGCAGTTGTGTTGGTATTTGGGGATATTTTAGGAAAAGGATTGTCTCTTAAAATCACTGCTTAAAGGAGGTGAATGGTATTTTTTCTATAATTGTTTTAACATCTGTTACTGCTGCTAAAAGAGTAGAAAAATCTGCTGAAAACAGTTCGTTAAGATGTAGTATAATGCGAACACCCAAAACTCTTTCGGAACATGGTTGCAGTTATTCCGTAAAGGTAAAAAGTGAAAATTTAAGACAAGTTTATCAGATTGCTGAAAAAATGGGTCTTAAAATTTACGGAGTATTTAATGAGTTAAAAACAGAAGGCAAAATAAGTTATGTAAAGGTTGAGTTGAAATGATATATTTTGATAATGGTGCAACAAGCTATAAAAAGCCGAAATCTGTTTACAAAAAGATAATATATGTTATGAAAAAAGCAGGAGGAAATCCGGGAAGAAGCGGACATTTAATGGCGAAAAGAGCATCAGACGAAATATTCAAAACAAGGGTGCTGGTTTCTGAATTTTTTAACATCAAAAATCCACAGTGTGTTTGTTTTACAAATAACGCAACTGCAGGAATTAATTTTGCCATAAAAGGCTGTCTTAAAGAAAATGTCCATGTTATAATATCAGCTTATGAGCATAATTCGGTGCTTAGACCTGTTCATAAGCTTTCAGCCAAAGGTATAACTTATTCAATTGCAAAAGATGACAGAACGGAAACATTAGAAAAATTAGTTAAAGATAACACAAAAATGATAATTTTTAATCATGTTTCAAATGTTTGCGGAAATGTTGCTGATATTAAAAAGATTGGTGAGTTTGCACGCAAAAAGGGAATTATCTTTATGGTGGATGCATCTCAATCTGCAGGCCATATAAAAATTGATGTGGAAGAAAATAATATAGATATTCTTGCATGTGCAGGACACAAATCTCTTTTTGGTATGCAAGGAAGCGGGATTTTGTATATAAAAGAAGGGTTGCAGCTTGACACACTTATAGAAGGTGGAACAGGCAGTATGTCTTTATATAAGCTTCAGCCTGACATAATGCCCGACCGCTTTGAGTCGGGAACATTGTCAACACCTGCAATTGCAGCTTTGGGAGCAGGAATAGAATTTATAAATTCTGTAGGAATTGATAAAGTTCACAGTCATATAAGTAAAATGAGCGAATTTTTATATAATGGATTAAAAACGATTGACAGTATAAAAGTTTACGGAGATTTGGAGACTAATCTTACAAGTGGAGTAGTTGGTTTTAATATAGGGGAGCTTGATTCTGAAATTATATCATCTTTACTCAGCGAAGAATATTTTATCATGACCCGTGGGGGTCTTCATTGCTCATTTCTTGCTCATCAAAGTTTAGGAACCCTTGAAACAGGGTGTGTCAGAGTAAGTCTTGGTTTTTTCAACACTTTAAAAGAGTGTGAAAAATTTCTTGATACGGTTGACAGAGTCCGTTTAAAAGTAGTATAATTAAGGTGTGTTTGTGAATTGAAAAATATTTGCAAACACACCCTTCTAAAATTACGAAAAGGAAGACTGTTATGGAAAAGATTACCACATTTTTTGCCAGTTACATAAACGTATTCGGTTGGAATGATTTACTGGATATAGTTATAACTACTTTTGCAATATACTGGTTGATTCGTTTTATTCATCAAACTAAGGCGGAAACTTTAGCTAAAGGTATTGTTTTTCTTATAATTGTGTTGCAGCTTAGTGAAATACTTAAGCTCAATGTTGTAAATTATATTCTTACAAGTGTTATGCAGGTAGGTCTTCTTGCTGTAATTGTTGTATTCCAGCCTGAATTTCGAAAGGCGCTTGAACAAGTGGGCAAAAACAAATTCAGAAAGCTTTTCGGGTTAAGTTCAAGCGATGAAACCGGTTCAACGGAAGATTCTGTAACAGAAGTTTGTGATGCAGTAAAATATATGTCTGAAAAACGTATCGGTGGACTTATTGTTATCCCCGGGCAGATGCCTATTGAGAATAAATACACTCCGGGTATAAAGGTGAATGCAGATATAACAAAGGAATTAATTATAAACATATTTTTCCCTAACACACCTCTTCACGACGGTGCTGCAATAATTTCAGGAAATAAGGTTGAGTGGGCAGCGTGTATTTTGCCACTTACACAAAATGATAATCTTAATTCAGAACTGGGTACAAGACACAGAGCAGCTATAGGAATGAGCGAAAGCTGTGATGCAACGGTTATTGTTGTTTCGGAAGAAACGGGTAAAATATCTGTTGCACGCAGAGGCGACCTGGCAAGAAGTCTTAATTATGAATCTCTGAAAAAGATATTGATGAGGGAACTTGTAACTCCTGCTGCAAAAAAGGAGGGTGCTGATAAAAAATGAAATTTTTAAGTAACAAAACAACGGCGAAAATAGTATCGGTGCTTGTAGCGATTTTAACTTGGATGTATGTTATAAGTGTAGAAAATCCCAAAACCGAAATTGCTTTCAGAGATATTCCGATTACAGTCTTAAATGAATCAAGATTGAATGATTATGGTTTAAAACTTATTGACCATGGTGAACCAACTGTGGATGTAAGGGTTGTCGGCAGACGTTCTGATGTTGCAACAGTAACTGCAAAAGATATATCTGCTTCGATTGATGTTTCAAAAATCAGTATTTCGGGCAAATATATGGTTGATGTTGTTGTAACTACAGAAACCGATGGAGTCAGTATAAGTAAATCTGAATTCCAAAAAACAGAAGTCTATGTTGACAAAGTAAGGTCTGTAAATAAAAATATTAACGTTAAAACAGAAGGACTTCCTGCAGAAAGCTATATTTTAGGAGAGCCAAGTGTCTCTGTTTCAAGTGTGGAAATAACAGGACCGGGAGGCGTGGTAAATAAGATAGCAGCAGCGACTGTTTTAGTTAATACAGCGGGAACAGATGCAAAAATCACAAGGATTTGTCCTGTGAAGTTATATGACCTGTCGGGCGAAGAGATAGATACAAAATATCTTTCTCTCAGTACAGAAAGTGTTACAGTGAACATTGATGTGTCAAGAGAGCAGGAACTTAAAATAATACCTGTTTACAGTGAGTCTTATGATTTATCTCAGTATGAAGTAACAGTAACACCTGAAAAAATAACAGCTATAACAGATGCAAACTATAACGGAGGAATAAATACGGTTCCTTTAACGTTAAGTGAACTAAAGGAAGGAGAAACATTCGTAAAGAAAGTCAGACTCGATGTTCCGTCTACCATAGATATAAAACAAGAGATAGGTACAGTGAATATCGAATTCAGACATAAATAACAATTTAATAGGAGTGTGAAAAAAATGGGTAAACTTTTTGGCACAGACGGTGTAAGAGGCATAGCAAACAAAGAACTAACCTGTGATCTTGCGTTTAAAATAGGTCAGGCAGGTGCCTATGTTCTTACAAAGTCGGCACAGACAAAACCAAGGATTGTTGTTGGTAAAGACACAAGAATATCAGGTGATATGCTTGAGTCAGCTCTGATTGCGGGATTTTGTTCCGTAGGGGCATCAGCAATCAAAGTAGGGGTAATACCAACCCCTGCAGTTGCGTATCTTACAAGACTGTACAAGGCAGATGCCGGGGTAGTTATTTCTGCATCTCATAACTCTATGGAGTATAATGGAATTAAGTTTTTTAATTCTGAAGGTTTCAAGCTAAATGACAGCATTGAGGAAGAAATAGAAGATATTATTCTTAATGACAAATTTGATTCAATTCCAAAATATGAGGGTGAAAATGTAGGAAGAGTAGTAACCGAAGAAAACGGTATTACTGATTATGTGAGATTTGTAAGAAGTACGGTTGATTGTGATTTTAAAGGACTTAAAATTGCTGTTGACTGTGCAAACGGTGCAAACTTCAATGTAGCAGGAAGAGCTTTATCAAAAACAGGAGCTTCTCTTTTAGTGTTTAATAATTTTCCTGATGGAATAAATATTAATGCTGATTGTGGTTCAACTCATATGTCAGGCTTATGTTCAATGGTTAAAGGAACTGGTTATGATATAGGTATAGCCTTTGATGGCGATGGAGACAGAATGCTTGCTGTTGATGAAAACGGTAATCTTGTAGACGGCGATGTAATAATGGCAATCTGTGCCAAAGAAATGATTAAAGACGGAAGTTTAAAAAATAACACCGTTACAGCTACAGTTATGAGTAATTTAGGTCTTACCATAGCAGGAAACAATAATGGATATAAAATTAAACAAACAGCTGTCGGCGACCGATACGTTTTGGAAGAAATGCTCAAAAACGGTTATAATCTTGGTGGTGAACAGTCAGGACATATTATTTTTCTTGATTATAATACCACAGGAGACGGACTCGTTTCAGCTTTTCAGCTTTTGTCTGTAATGAAGAAAACCAACAAACCATTATCTGTTCTTGCAACGGAGGCTATGACTGTGTTGCCACAGGTGGTAGTAAATGCAAGAATTAAAAATGAGAATAAGGCATTAATAAAAAAAGACGAAGCATTAGGCAAAATGATTGAAACAGTCGAAAATGCATTAAAAGGCAACGGAAGAGTTTTAATTCGACCATCGGGAACAGAACCTGTTGTTCGTGTTATGCTTGAAGGTACAGATAAAAAGTTTCTGGAGCAGGAGGCAAACAAAATTGCGTCATATATAGAAAGTACATTGTTTTAATATTATTAATCATCGTAAATCAAGTTTGATTTGCGGTGATTTTTTTGTTTCTGTAAATGTTTTATACTTTTTATTGTTTTGAGCAAAATAGAAACAGAAAGGATGATAAAAATGTGTGGAATTGTTGGTTATGTCGGGGGAAATAAAGCCAAAGATTATTTAATTGATGGACTAAGACGTCTTGAATACAGAGGATATGATTCTTCAGGAATATGTACCTTTGAAAAAAACGGATTTAAAAATTTAAAAGAGAAAGGGAAACTTCAAAATTTAATTAATTGCATCTCTAATGAAGATTTGTATTCAAATATAGGTATAGGTCATACAAGGTGGGCGACGCATGGAGCACCTGACAAAACAAATTCTCACCCACATTTATCTCAGGACAGTAAATTTGCTGTTGTCCATAATGGAATTATAGAAAATTATCGTGAATTGAAAGAAATGTTGCAACAAAAAGGATTTCGTTTTATTTCTCAGACTGATACTGAAGTGATACCAATGTTACTTCAATATAATTATAACGGTGATGTTCTGGATACTATATTCAAAACTAAAAAAATGCTCAAGGGGGCATATGCTATAGTTGTATTAACTGTTTATGATAAAAACAATCTTTATGCATTGCGCAAAGATAGTCCTCTTGTTATTGGAAGAGGTAAAGATGAAAATTTAATTGCATCGGATATACAGGCGATATCTTCTTATGCAAAAAAAGTTTGTTTTCTCGAAGAAGATGAGCTTTGTGTTGTTGGCAAAGAAAAAATTACGGTACTTAATGCTAATCAAAAAATGGTTGATAAACAATTTTCCGATATCAATTACTGTGAAGTTTTGACAGGAAAAAACGGATATGAATATTATATGCTTAAGGAAATAATGGAACAACCTGAAGCTGTATACAATACATTAAATCCAAGAATAGTAAATGATGAAATTGTTATTGGTGAGCTTTCTTTTGATGTGGATTATTTGAAAAATTTACGAAGGATATATATTGTAGGTTGTGGAAGTGCATACCATGCGGCTATTGTGGGTAAAGGGGTAATAGAAAATCTTGCGAGAATTTCTGTTCAGGCAGAGCTTGCATCGGAGTTTCGTTATACAAATCCTGTTTTAGATAAAAATGACTTAGTTATTGCAATCAGTCAGTCAGGAGAAACCTCTGATACTTTGGCAGCACTTAGATACTCAAAACAAAAAGAAGCAAAAATACTTTCTGTTGTGAATGTAAAAGAAAGTTCAATCGCCAGAGAATCGGATTGTGTAATTTATACTAATGCAGGTCCTGAAATAGCTGTTGCTACAACAAAAGGATATTTGACGCAGATACAGATAATGAATTTGTTTGCAGTATATATTGGATATATCAACGGAAATATAACTAAAATGGAACAAAAGAAATATATAGAAGAATTAAAATCTATTCCCCAGAAAATTAGCCAAACTCTAAAATTGGATGAAGAAATAAAAAAACTTGCATATAACTACCAAAATATTAATAGTGCATTTTTTATAGGTCGAGGTCTTGATTATGCCTCAGCAATGGAAGGTTCGCTAAAGTTGAAGGAGATTTCCTATATTAATTCTCAGGCATACGCAGCAGGGGAACTAAAACACGGAACAATATCACTTATAGAAGAAGGGGTGTTGGTAGTTGCTCTTGCGACACAAACGCATCTTAACGAAAAAATGCTTAACAATATAAAAGAAGTTATAGCCAGAGGTGGAAAAGTGGCGATAATAACTCAAATCAATAATAATGATTTTGATGACTGCGTTGATTATTGCTTCAAAATTCCCGAAACTATGTCTGTTTTTTCAGGAAGCCTTGGTGTGATATTGCTTCAATTGTTTGCATACCATATGACTGTTTTGAAAGGCTATGATGTCGATAAGCCAAGAAATCTCGCAAAATCTGTAACAGTAGAGTAAAAATAGCAAAAAAATATTGACTTATGAGGAATTTTACTGTATTATATTATTAAATAATATAATTGCTGCAGGAGGTAATGGCATGGTAACAGTTGAGGTTATTATTCAAAGTGAGGCAGGCTTAAGACATAATTCAGCCGCATGCTTTGTGCAGATGGCGAATGAATATAAGAGCAGTATAAGGATTGCTCATGGCGAAAAGGAAGCTAATGCAAAAAGCTTACTTGGTGTGCTTGCGCTTGGTGTACTTCACGGAACACAGGTAAAACTGACAGCTGACGGCAGCGATGAAAAAATAGCGATTGATAATCTGATAGAATTGGTTAGCAGAAGATAAAGGCAGGAGCTGTAGAATTACTACAGCTCTTTTTAATATTGAAAGAAAGGAGTTTGTTATGATAACTAAAGAGTTTTTGAAATCGCTGCCCGATTTGCCTGGTGTATATATAATGAAGAACAAGGACGATAAAATTATATATGTAGGCAAGGCAAAGATTTTAAAAAAGAGAGTAAATCAGTATTTTGTTAATTTGGCATCACATACTGCAAAAGTGAGAGCTATGGTTTCGAACATTGACCATTTGGAATATATTGTAACAAATTCCGAAGCTGAAGCACTGAATTTAGAGTGCTCTTTAATAAAAAAACATCGTCCCAAGTATAACATTCTTTTAAAAGACGATAAAGCTTATCCTTATATAAAGATAACTGATGAAGCTTTCCCAAAAATATTACTTGCTCACAGAGTCGAAAAAGACGGAGCAAAGTATTTTGGTCCTTTCATAAGCCTTTATGGGGTTAAAAATATCATTGAAGAATTGCAAAAAATGTTCAAGCTCCGTGAATGTAAAGGTGTTATAAAAAGTAATAACAACAATAAGCCTTGTCTTAATTATCATATAGAAAAATGCTGTGCTCCTTGTATAGGAAAAATAACAAGGGAAGAATATGAAGAAAGAATTGCACAGGTTTGTAACATTTTAAGTGGTAATACAGAAAATGTAGTAAAAGAGCTTGAAACACAAATGAATAATTGTGCCTTGAATATGGACTTTGAAAATGCTGCAGTTTTGCGTGATAAAATAAGAACTATATATAAATTACAGGAAAAGCAAATAGTTGTTTCTGATTCCAATACAGATGAAGATGTTGTCTGTTTGTGGAAGGATGATGGAAATGTTTGTGTTCAGATGCTCTATGTTCGTAACGGAAGCCTGATTGACAAAAAATCATTTTTTCTTAATGCAGATATAAATGATGAAGACGGTGAAATTCTTTATGCATTTTTATTACAATATTATTCTCAATTTCCTGTTCCGAAGAATGTGCTTGTTTCCCATGAACCAAAAGAAAGAGAGGAAACAGAAATGTTTCTTACGCAGCTTCGGGGAAACAAGGTTACTATTGCTGTCCCGGAAAGAGGTAATAAATACAGTTATATATTAATGGCAAGAAAAAATGCTCAGGAAGCTGTCAGATTAAGAGAGGAAAGATACAGTAAAAAAGAAAATCGCGAAGCAATATTACAGCTTAAAGAGTATCTTAATCTGGAAAAAGTTCCGGAAAGAATAGAGGCTTTTGATATTTCAAATACAGCAGGGGCGGAAACGGTTGCTTCTATGGTAGTGTTTACTAATGGCGTATCTGATAAAAGTCAATATCGTAAATTCAAAATAAAAAGTAATATAAAAAGCGACGACTATGCAGCAATGAAAGAAATTCTTGAAAGAAGAATTCTTCGTGCAAGGAAAAATGATAAAAAGTTTGACACATTGCCCGATTTGATATTAGCAGATGGTGGTAAAGGGCAGGTAAGTGCAGTAAAAGAAATTCTAAATGATATGAAAGTTGATATTCCTGTATATGGAATAGTAAAGGACGATAAGCACAGAACACGAGGTATAACTGATGAAAATAAAGAGTACTTTATCCCTAAAGGTACAAAGTGTTTTCGTTTATGTGTCAATATACAGGATGAAATGCACAGAATAGCAATAACATATCACAGGACATTAAGAGCAAAAAAGAACATAGAAAGTGAATTAATGAAAATACCGGGTATAGGCAAAGCTAAATACATTTCTCTTATGTCAGAATTTAAAACGGTGAATGCTATAGCTAATGCATCGATTTCGGATTTGATAAAAGTAAAAGGTATCAATGAAACCATTGCAAAAAATATTTTGTTTTTTTTAAAAAACAGTATTGACAATAAACGACAATTGTGATAATATATACAAGTCGCACGGCAAAAAGGAGTCAAGAAAGAAAAAAACTTAAAAAAGTTGAAAAAAAGTATTGACAAAACAAAAACAGTGTGATAAAATAAACAAGCTGTCGCAAGGACAGCACATTGGACTTTGAAAATTATATAGCAACCAGCAAAGGTTCTCGTTGTAATTTAATTTACACAAACAATGAATTTGAAGTTTTAGAGCTAAGAAAACTCAAAAAGACTTAAAGGTATTCCTGAGGGAATACTGAAGATATTTTTTGAGAGTTTGATCCTGGCTCAGGACGAACGCTGGCGGCGTGCCTAACACATGCAAGTCGAGCGAGAATCTGCCGATAGATTTCTTCGGAATGAAATTGGCAGAGGAAAGCGGCGGACGGGTGAGTAACGC